>JAICQQ010000410.1 GCA_025937785.1 Polyangiaceae bacterium | reverse complement strand
GAGCCGATGTTCCCCGGTCGGCCGTACCTGATGAAGATCGGTGCGCGGACGCTGATCGCCACGATCACGGAGCCGCGATACAAGCTGAACATCGACACGTTCGCGCACCTGGCGGCGAAGAAGCTAGATCTGAACGACATCGGGGTGTGCAACATCCAGACAGATCAGCCGATCGCGTTCGATGCGTACACGGACAACCGTGAGACGGGCGGTTTCATCCTCATCGATCGTTTGACGAACGACACGGTGGGAGTGGGGATGCTGAGCTTCGCGCTGTGGCGTTCGGACAACGTGCACTGGCAAGCGCTGGACGTGAACAAGCAGGCACGGAGCGAGCTGAAAGGGCAGAAAGCGTGCGTGGTGTGGTTCACGGGCTTGTCGGGAGCAGGCAAGTCGACGATCGCGAACCTCTTGGAAAAGCGGCTGCTCGCGACGGGCCGGCACACGTACCTGTTGGACGGGGACAACGTGCGTCACGGGCTGAACAACGACCTCGGGTTCACGGACGCGGATCGCGTCGAGAACATCCGTCGCGTGGCAGAGGTGACGCGGCTGATGGTGGACGCTGGGCTGATCGTGCTGGTGAGCTTCATCTCGCCGTTCCGCTCGGAGCGTCAGATGGCGCGCGAGACCCTGGAAGAAGGCGAGTTCCTCGAAGTGTTCGTGGACACACCGCTCGAGGTCGCGGAGCAACGTGACCCGAAGGGTCTCTACAAGAAGGCGCGAGAAGGTCAGATCCGGCACTTCACCGGCATCGACTCGGCGTACGAACGGCCCGAAGCACCCGAGGTGCACATCGAGACGGCGAAGGTTTCGACGGAAGAAGCCGTGGAGCTGGTTTTGCGGAAGATGCGCAGCGCGGGTAAGCTTGATTCGATGCGGCCGCCCAGTCGCTGACCGTCCTGGATCGCTCAGATTTGGATGGCGCGGAGTCTCCTGTGGCTCCGCGCGCCTGGCGTGTGCGCGCTCGAATATTGAACAGGGAACAGGAACACGAACGGGGAATGAAGGGAGTCGGTCGCGTTTTCGTGGGCTTTGGGGTACGGCGTGCGAAACTGAGCAACTGGCGTCACCGGGTGTCCGATTCAAGATCGTGAAGGGTGATGGTCTAGCGCAACGTCTGCTCCGCTTCGCTGTCCGGGTGTTTGAAGCTGGTGAAGAGCTTGCCGCGGGACACCGTGGGTCGGCATGTGGCCAGGCAGTTGGTGCGAGCCGCTACGGCTGGCGGTGCCAACTACGAAGAGGCGCGATCCGCCGAAAGTCGTGCTGATTTCGCGCACAAGGTGCGTATCGCGGCCAAAGAGGTTCGTGAATCTTCTTACTGGCTGAGGCTGTCTGCCGAAACAAACCTTGCGGCTGCTAACACGGCCAACCCTCTTGCGCACGAGGCCTTTGAATTGATCGCCATCCTAACTGCGTGCGCCAAAACTGCTAGAGGTCGATCGTAGGCACAGCGGCTTGCACGTGCCCAGCGACGCCGCGCGCCCTCATTCCCAGTTCGTATTCCTGTTCTCTGTTCTATATTTTCTTGAACACGGTCATCCCCCCAGCGGCGGCGGAGCCGGGGGCAGGAGAGCGCGCCAATCGAAGCTCGGATCCGCAATCACGATGAAATGCGGATTCAGGATATCTTCCTTGGCGTTGTACAAAAGCGGTGCGAACTGACGATCGACGACGCTGCCGCCCGCCTGCTCGACGACGCACTGCGCCGCCGCCGTGTCCCACTCCGAGGTCAGCCCGAAGCGCGGGTAGATATCGGCGACCCCTTCGGCCACCATGCACAACTTGAGCGAGCTGCCTTTGGCGATGAACTCGACCTCGCCGGGAAGGCTGCTGACGAAGGCTCGCAGCGTCTCGTCGCCGTGCGAACGACTGCCGGACACCACGAAGCGCTGAGGGTTCGCCTTGCGAGTCGAGAGAGCGACGCGCGCTGCGCTAGCCTCTTGCTTGAAGGCCCCGACCCCCTGGGCCGCGAAGTAGCTGATGCCAGTGACCGGCACGTGCACCACGCTCAGCACCGCGCGGTGCCCTTCGATGAGGGCGATGTTGACGGTGAACTCGCCGTTCTTCTTGATGAACTCTTTGGTGCCGTCGAGCGGATCGACCAGCCAGTAGCGTTGCCACGTCGAACGCACCGCGAACGGGATGTCGGCGGACTCTTCGGACAAGATCGGCAGCTCGGGTGTCAGCGCTTTCAGGCCGGCGACGATGGCTTCGTGCGAAGCAAGATCGGCTTCGGTGAGGGGCGAGGTGTCCTGCTTCTCGGCGACGGAGAAGTCGGTGGCGTAGACCTTGAGGATTTTCTCCGAAGCCGCGGCTGCGATCGTGCGCACGGGCTCCAGCAGGTCGGCGAGTGCTCGGGTGGGCTGGGTCATGTGCTCGACTTAGCCCAATCCACGCACGCGGGGGATCAAAAAAGGCAGGCGTCGGGTTGCGGATCGGCGCTTTCCAGATCCGCCGCGAAGCTGGGGTCCAGGTCCGTGGCGGTCTCGAAGCCGAGCGCGACCGATCCGCGCATCGAGGCACCGTTGTACTCATCGAGGTTACTCATATGAGCGCGGATGATCAGCACCTGGTCCTCGGCCACGTTCACCGGGCCTCCGCTGCGCGTGAAGGTGTTGCCGGGTGCGCCGGCATCGCTCGTCCCATTCTCGTCGGTGTGGCTGTGCTCGAGGATGCGCCGATAAAGCAGCATGCCGTCTTCGCTCACGACCTCCCACCAATCGGCGAATTGTGAGCAGTCGACGTCGGAGCTTTCGATCGAGACATTGAAGCTGTAGGCGCCGTCGTTGCCACTCGGGGCGACGGCGACCACGTGGGCGTAAGGCACGTCCCCGGGCGCGCCCGCGCCTCCCGAGCTGTCACCGGTTCCATCGTTCGTGCCGCCGGTTCCATCGCTCGTGCCGCCGACGCCATTCGTGCCGCCGGCGCCGTCCGTGCCGTCCGTGCCGTCCGTGCCGTCCGTGCCGTCGGAGGTCGCGGTCGGGCCGTTCGCGCTGGTGTCGCTGTCTCCACTCGATGTGCCGCCGCTGCCGTCGCCGTTGCCGCTGGTAGCATCGGTGGTGCTGGCCGCTTCCGAGCTGTCTCCGGGGCTCTGCGCGCCGCCGCTGGAGGCGCTGGAGCTATTGGGGGCGCCCGAGCTGGCCGCGGCCGCGTCGTCCGAATCCGAGGAACAGGCGGCCATGGGTGTGGCCACGGCGGCCGCAATCACCAGTAGTCCCGGGCGAAGTCGAGCGAGCATGGGAACCTCCGTGCCTGGTTTCGTATCTCAGACTTTGCCGGGGAGCCATGGTTCGACGCACGGCTGCCTGTGGCGAGTGCGCGGCCTGTCGCACACCTTTGTCGATGAGGCTCCGCCGCTGGCGCGGCCCAAGTCCAAGCAGCCAGGATTTTGTCAACGATAACGGTTCCCGGCGGTCGATAGTGGTCGAAAGGGTATGGATCCGATGATCGGAAATGCGGGCCGGTGTCCACAATTAGGTGACCCCAGCGGTTGACAGAAACCGAGACAAGTTGTGAGTGTGAATACGGCCTGGCGCGGGTCCGTCCCACCGACCGTCTGAGCGGGTGGTTTGGCCGAATGCACGCGTGGCGCCGGCGGATCTTCCGCGAAAAGCAGCAGTTTAGGAGAGCAGAAGCATGGATCGACGTGAATTCTTGACCGCGGCAGGAGCACTGGTAGCGACGGGGACGGTGTTGGGAGCGCCGGGTGAGGCGTCCGCCGAAGACGCGACGGTGCTGCGGATCGGCACGTTGGCGCCGAACGGTTCGTCGTGGATGCGAGTGTTCAACGCGTGGAACAACACGCTGACGCAGAAGACGGGCGGGAAGCTGAAGCTGCACTTTTTTGCGGGAGGAGCGGCCGGAGACGAGCGTGACTTCGTGAGGAAGATGCGAGCGGGTCAGCTGGACGGAGCGGCGGTGACGACGGTGGGGCTTGGTCAGATCGTGCGTTCGTGCTTGGTGTTGCAGGCGCCGGGCGTGTGTCACACGTACAAGCGTATCGATGCGGTGCGGAGCCAGTTGGGTGGTGAGTTCGAGAAGCAGTTCGACGGAGCTGGGTTCAAGCTGATCGGTTGGGGCGACGCGGGGCAGGGGCGAGTGTTCTCGAATCGCCCGATAGAGACGCCGGCGGACATGAAGCAGACGCG
>JAICQQ010000075.1 GCA_025937785.1 Polyangiaceae bacterium | reverse complement strand
GTGACTTCGACGATGTGCTGGTTGCCGATGCTGGTCGCCGCCAGCGCCTCGCGATGAAAGCGATTCACGACGTCGGGATCCGTCGCGTACATCGCGTGCAGCGTTTTGATCGCCACCTTGCGGCGGATCAGGGAGTGCTCGCCGAGGTACACCACGCCCATGCCACCGGCGCCGAGCCGCTTCAGAATGCGATAACGTCCCTGAATTTCAGTACCAACCAGTGGGTCGCTGTCCAAGACCCGAGTCGAGCTCACCTCGTCCGATGGCATTATCCCTCGCTAACAGTGCTAACCCGGCGCCGACTGGCGCGTCAACCGCTCAGGGCCCGCGCACGCCATGTGTCCACTGCAGTGGTCGTCGTTAACGCACGCTGTGTACATCTGACTGTATGACAACCGGAGTGGACACTCGACTCCCTCGCAGGTGGCGAGGTGTGGGTCGCTGGAAGTCAGCGAGCGGTGCCGCCGGAAGCGGCAGCCTGTGAAATCACCGCAGACCTGGGGCACGGGTTGCGCCTGCGCGAGCTCCACTGCATAGTCGGGCAAAGCCACCGGAACGACGATTCTCGGCGGCCTGCGACGTAGTGCTGCTCCCCCGCGATGTCGAAGCCGTGGCTGCCGCACCAGCGCGATCACGCTCGAGCCGCGGCACGAGCATCCCCCGCGCCGTGGTGCGCGGCTCGTGTATCTGGTCAAGTCCGAGGTCGTGAAGCCCGGCAGCCGCTCGGAGCTGCCACAATCGCGTCACGTCTTCGGCGAGCCGCTGCGGGACGAGCACCTGCCGCCTGCGGGTGCTCTGAGACGGCGTCTTAACTCGTGCTCGTCGGTGGCAAACCCGTGCGGCGCGACTCGGCACACCCTGGCACAGATGCGCCCGCCTGCTGTTGGCGAACGCTCGATTCCCGACGGCATGCCTGTTGCTACGGTATTGGACATGATCGCTTCGAGGCCCGGGCATTGGGGGTTCTTGTTGTTGGCGGGCGCCTTGTCGCTCCAGTGTTATGCCGAGCGCAACGGAGACACGGACGCGGCGAATGACACGGGTCCAACGGGCGGCTCGGGCGGCTCGGGCGGCAGCGGCGGCACTGCACCCACGACGGGGGGCGGCGGGACTGACTCTACCACCACGGGTGGTCCCTCCACTCACGACCTCTTCGCGTGCGGCCTCGATCTCGGTTGTGCCCCTATCTGTTCGCACCTGGGCATGTTGGGCGATTGTGGTGGCGCCGGTCCGTGCGTCGAGCGTGTGTGGAGCAGCGGAGACAGCGGCGACGTCGTCATGTTCCAGAGTCGCCCTGGACCCGGTGTTTCGCAAGAGGATACCCTGTTCGTGCTATTGGGTGACGGCAGAGTTCTGACGCAGCAGCGCTCGCGCTCGTGCGCTGGCGGTGAGCCCAACTGCTATGTGGAGGGATTCGCGTGGTCGGTCCGCGAGCAGCAGCGCTGTGAGATGGGGTACGCCCATCCACTCGAAGTGAAGGCGTGCCGGCGCACCAATCTGTCGTGTGACGAGGTCACCGAGCTTCTCGAGGGCGGAGCAGGTGACAGCGGCGGGGCAGGCGGCGCAGCGGGCGGCGCAGCCGGTCGCGCGGGTGAGGTCGCAGAATAGGTGCCTCGGCACTCACTGGGACGGCTGCGTGGACGCCAGCCATGAAACCCACGGTTGAAACTCCACACCATTGGGGCAGCCGGGGCTCGCACCGATAGGAACGCCGCAAGACACGATGAGACGTCGCGGGCTGTCGGGCTCGAGTAGGTCGTAGACATGCAGGGCGCGCCCTGCCGTGAGCGAGCCGCCCAAGAAGAAGAGGTACGAGGCGTCATTGGACCACGTCGGCCAGCTCCATTCGTCGTCGGTCTCGAGCAGTCGCGTCGCGAACTCGGGTGGCTGCGTGAGATCGACGACCCCGAGGGTGACGGGAGGGCCACCAATGGGGTTGCTCACACCCGCGCTGATGAAGGCGAGTGCGGAAGAATCGGGAGCGAAGACCACCGTGGCCCGCTCCACGTCGCTCAGCTTCACGGCCGCGAAAGCGTCCGCCGGACCACCCCCGGCACCCAGGTCGGTGAGCCATAGCTCCGTGTCGGTCGCGAGCGCAAGCCAGCGTCCGTCGGGCGAGAACCTGAAGATCTGGGGCGAGCCATAGGCGCCTGTCACTTCGACGTTCTCGAGCTCGCCCCCGACCACGCTACTCACGATCGCTCGTGCCGCACGGACCGCGACGAAGCGCGCCGCGGTGGGAGCTAATGCGATCTGACCCGAGGCCTCGACAGCGAGCGAGCCAGCGCCCGAGGTATCCAGCGGTCCGAGCAGTTCCATGCCCTCCATTGCATGCATGAAATGCAGCGCTCCCTCCCAGCCCAGCATCAAGTCCAGCTCGGGCGCGAGCATCCAGTAGGTGGCTAGCGAGAGCTCGTGCCAGGTCTCTGTCGTTAGGTCCACCACGAACGTGCGCTGTGGAGATGCATCCACGCTGTGGACCACAGCCCGCTCGGCGCCGTAGTCAGTGACCAGGAGCATCTGACCGGCTTCGTCGCGCAGTGACTGCAGATACTGCTCCAACTTCACGACGTCGTTGCCGACGTCCGCGACGAACAGTTCGGCGTCGCTGTCTTTGTAGACGATCCGCGTCGGCGAGATCCACTGAGTATGGTCAGACGTGCCCTCGGCGACCGGCACCACCCCCTCGATCGATGTGTCCGTGACGGAGCGGACGCCGAGCTCGAAGCTAGCGTCATCGCTCGAGAGGGTGCATCCCAGGCGCTTCGAGTCGGGTGACCACGCGCACCAAGCTTTGCTGGTTCCGTCCTCGGTGAGCGGCAGCTGTTCGAGGGGTGTGCGGTCGACCAACGGCTGAGCGTAGCTGTCCGTCGTTCCCGAGGCGTCGAACGTACTCCACTTGAGCCAGCGCCCATCAGGTGAGAACTGCGGGTAGCGGCTGTACTCCTGACGATGCAAGACACCGTCTTCGGGCTGGGTCAAATCAATGAGCAGCGCGTCGGAGCGGGTGGAGCTCGACGACTGAAACACCGTGAGCGCGACCAGGCTATTTCTCTCGATTTCGAGGCTGTACTCCTGCTGCCCGCGGGCTCCGAGCCCATCGCTCACCTCGATCGTGAACAGCCAGCGGCCGGGGAAACTGGGGGTCCCCGTGAGCGCGCCGTCGCTCGCCAAAACGAGACCGGGCGGCAGCTCGCCCGCCGCCACGCGGAACTCGTACGAGCCGCTGCCTCCGCTCGCCGAAAAACTCGCGCCGTACTCGAGCTTGTAACGACCAGGCACGAGCGTGTCGGGTTCGATCTCGATCTCGCTCGGCGCTTCTCCCCCTGCGCCGCCCATGCCGAAAGTTCCGCCAGCGCTCGCGGTCATGCCGCCGAAGCCCGTGGCTCCAGTGCCGGTCGAGCTCGTGCCGCTCGTGCTCGCTGTCACGCCGCCCCCGTTCGTCACCGCGGCGATCGCAGTGGCCGTGAAACCGGGTCCAGCGGAGGCAGGGTCTCCACCCGCGCTGGTGGTGACGCTCGCGGAGCCGGCGCTCGCGGCCACAGTGTCCGAGCGCAGCCACTCGGAGAGCTCAGTGCGGCCGCAGGCGCCCAGTAGCACTGCTGCGCCCAAGCTCAGTTTCGACACCCCGGGCTTCGTCACTCTACGACAGGCAAGCACAAAACGGGCGCTCACGCTCGCTACTCGACTGGTGAGAAGTCTTCCGAGGACCCCTGGGGTGTGGTGCCCCTTGACCGCAGGCCAAATGCCCCTTAAACGTGGGTCACATGCGGCTAAGCACACTATTTTTGGCCTGTTTCGCCTTCGTAGCGTGTGAGCAAAAGCCGACGCCCCAGCCCGGAACCGGTCCATCGGGCAGCCCTGACGGGTCGGCGGCGGGCGCCCGTGAAGCTGCAGCCGGCACCATCCTGATCGGTGAAGTCGGATCGCTCACCGGGGCGCAGGCGACGTTCGGGATCTCGACGCGCAACGGCATCGAGATGGCGCTCGACGAGGTCAACGCGCGCGGCGGCGTGAAGGGCAAGAAGGTCGCCGTGCGGGTGTACGACAACCAGAGCAAGCCGGAAGAGGCGGCCAATGCGGTGACGCGGCTCATCGCCCAAGACGGTGCGAAGCTCATCTTGGGTGAGGTGGCGTCCACGAATTCGCTGGCGATGGCGCCCAAGGCGCAGGCCGCCAAAGTACCGATGATTTCGCCCGCATCCACCAATCCGAAGGTGACCCAGGTCGGCGATTTCATCTTCCGGGTGTGTTTCATCGACCCGTTTCAGGGCTTCGTGATGGCCAAGTTCGCCACCGAGCACCTCAAAGCGAAGAAGGCCGCCGTACTGCGCGACAACAAGTCCGACTACTCGATCGGTCTGGCACAAGTGTTCACCGAGAAGTTCAAGGGATTCGGCGGGCAAATCGTGGCCGCGGAAGACTACGCCCAGGGCGACACCGATTTTCGCGCGCAACTCACGGCGATCAAGAGCGCCAAGCCCGACGTCGTGTTCGTGCCCGGCTACTACACCGACGCGGGGCTGATCGCGCGTCAGGCGCGCCAGCTGGGGCTCGCGGCGACGCTGCTCGGCGGCGATGGCTGGGAGTCCGAGAAATTGTTCGAGCTCGGCGGGAAGGCGATCGACGGCAGCTACTACTCCAATCACTACTCGGTCGACAACCCAGCCCCCAAGACGCAGAAATTCTTGACTGATTACAAGAAGCGCTTCGGCGTGGAGCCCGATTCGTTGGCAGCCCTGGGCTATGACGCGGCGATGGTCGGCTTCGCTGCCATGGAACAGGCCAAAGACACTTCCGGCCCGGCGTTGCGGGATGCCATCGCGGCGACGAAGGATTTCGACGGTGTTGCCGGGAAGATCACGCTGGACGCGAACCGCAACGCCATCAAGCCCGCCGTGGTGCTGAAGGTCAATGGCAGCAAACTCCAGTACATCACCACGATTGCTCCTTAGCCGTGCAGGCACCTGATCCGCTAAGCTGACCGGGCAGGGACGAGATGGCGGATTTCATTCAGCACCTGATCAACGGCACGGCGGCGGGGACGATCTACGCCCTGGTCGCGCTCGGCTACACGATGGTGTACGGAGTGCTGAAGCTGATCAACTTCGCCCACGGCGACGTGATGATGGTCGGCTGTTACCTCGGCTACGCTACCGCCGGGGAGCTCGGCGTGGAGAGCCAGGCGAGCTTCGCGGGCGTGATCTTGATCTTCCTGGCGGCGATGACGGGTTGCGCGCTGCTCGGGTGGTTCGTGGAGCGCTTCGCCTATCGACCGCTGCGCGAGAAGCCGCGCTTGACGTCGCTGATCACCGCCATCGGCATCTCGTTCACGCTGTCGTACGGGTTCCAGCTCGACTTGGGACCATTGCCTGGGGCCGCCCCCAAGGCGTTCCCGGAGATCATCCACCCCACCGAGCTGGTGGTGCTCGCCGGGGGCAGCATCGTGATCTGGAACTGGCAGGTGATCTCGCTCGGCATCGCGTTCGCGATGATGGTCGGCCTGCAATACCTGGTATTTCGGACCAAGTTCGGCCGTGCCATGCGTGCGGTCAGCTTCGATCATCGCGTGGCGGGCTTGATGGGCATCCCCACCGACCGCATCGTGGCGCTGACGTTCATGCTGGGCTCCGCCCTGGCCGCGTGCGCCGGGCTCCTGTACGCCATCAAAGACACGGCCATCCAGCCCTTGATGGGGCTGTACGTCGGACTGAAAGCGTTCGTGGCGGCCGTCATCGGCGGCATCGGCAACGTCCCGGGGGCCATGTTGGGCGGTCTTTTGTTGGGGTTGGTCGAAGAGTTCGTGGTGGGCTACTCGAGCTCGAGCCTGCGCGACGCGGTGGCCTTCGGCTTTTTGATCCTGGTCTTGCTGATCCGTCCGCAGGGACTCTTCGGCCGTGCGCAACTGGAGAAGCTGTAATCGTGCGGCTCGCGGGCGTGCTCCCCATGTTGCTGGCGATTCCGCTGCTGCTCGGCATCGATCTCGCCACGCGCTCGATGCCGTTTTTCTCGTACCTCGCGCTCACGGTCGGGGTCAACGTCATCCTCGCGGTGTCACTGAACGTCATCAACGGCATGACGGGCCAGTTCTCGATCGGTCACGCTGGTTTCATGGCCATCGGGGCGTATCTTTCGGGCGTTACCAGCTTGGCGCTGGCCTCCGTCAAGATTGCGCTGATCCCGGTGGCCGTGTCCGATCAGCTTTTGTTTCTGGTCTCGATTTTAACGGGTGGTGCCGCGGCAGCTGTGTGCGGCCTGTTAGTCGGTCTCCCATCCCTGCGGCTGCGCGGCGACTACCTGGCCATCGTGACGCTAGGTTTCGGTGAAATCATTCGCGTCATCGTGCAGAACACCGACGCTTTCGGTCGAGCCCTGGGGCTCAGCGGCGTGCCGCAGCACGGCAGCTTGTTCATGGTGTGGTTCTGGGTCTGCTTGACCGTGCTCGCGGCGCACCGCATCGCGCAGTCGTCGCACGGGCGCTCGCTGTGGGCCATCCGCGAAGACGAAGTCGCGGCGGAGGCGATGGGCGTGAACACGACCTCGTACAAGGTGCACGCCTTCGTCGTCTCGTCGTTTTTCGCAGGTGTGGCGGGGGCGTTGTTCGGCCACTTCGTCCCGGTCATCAATCCCGGCTCGTTCACCTTCGTGAAGTCGATCGAGGTGGTCGTCATGATCGTCGTGGGAGGCCTGGGCTCCACCAGCGGCGCGATCGGTGCGGCGGTGTTGCTCACGCTCTTGCCCGAAGCGCTGCGTTCGCTGTTCTCGTCCGGAGCCGGCGATACCATGCTGGCGCAGAAGGTCGATCAGATCCGCATGCCGATCTACGGAATCTTGCTGGTGGTCTTGATGCTGGCTCGGCCCCAGGGGATCCTCGGCACACGTGAGATCTGGGATCTGCCTTGGTTCAAGAGCTTGTGGCGGAAGGCGCACGGGGTGTGACTGCCTGGCTTTCGGCGGAAGGCGTGGGCATCGAGTTCGGCGGACTCAAGGCTCTCTCCAACTTCAACCTCGAGGTCGGGCCTGGCCACCTCTTGGGTCTGATCGGCCCGAACGGCGCCGGCAAGACGACGGCGTTCAACCTGCTGACGGGCGCGTACGAGCCCACGTCGGGGCAAGTGCGGGTTGGCGGTGTGCGCGTCAACGGCAAACGCCCGCATCAGATCACGCAGCGCGGCGTGGCCCGAACCTTTCAGAACATTCGCTTGTTCAAAGAGCTGTCGGTGCTCGACAACGTGAAGGTCGCCTGTTTGGCGGGCGCCCCAGCAGCGGAGAAGGCAACGGGCTGGGCTGCGCTCGCGCGCGAGTACGCGGGCTGGTGGCGTGCCTTCTTGCGTACGCGCGGTCACGCGGAGCAAGAGGCGAACATCACCGAGCTCGCCGAACGTATGCTCGACCTCATGGGTATGCTCGAACACAAGACCGAGGTCGCCAAAGATTTGCCTTACGGAAAGCAACGGCGGCTCGAGATCGCACGCGCCCTGGCGACGCGCCCCAAGGTGCTGCTTCTGGACGAGCCCGCTGCCGGCATGAATCCCAGCGAGAAGGTCGAGCTGATGGGCTTGATCCGTGACATCCGCGATCGGTTGTCGCTCGGCATTTTGGTGATCGAGCACGACATGAAGCTGGTCATGGGTATTTGCGAGAGCATCACGGTGCTCGACCATGGCGAGACCATCGCTGTCGGCACGCCCGAACACGTGCGCAGCGATCCCAAGGTGATCGAAGCGTACCTCGGGGACTCGACTGCGTTCGCCAAGCACGAGCACCAAGCCGACAGCGGCAGCCGCAGCGACAGTCACGGCGACCCCGAAGCGATGCCCCGGTCGAGCGAGGCGGACGAGTGACGACGGATTGCATCCTCAGCGTGCGCGATCTGTGCGTCAACTACGGCGCGATCCGAGCGCTGCGCGGCGTCTCCCTCGAAGTCAAAGCGGGCCACGTGGTCGCGCTGATAGGCGCCAATGGCGCGGGTAAGAGCACCACGCTCCGAGCCATCAGCGGCATGCTGCGACCGAGCGCGGGTCGCATCGTGTTCCGGGGGGAGGACACGACCGGCCTCAAGTCTCATCTGCTGGTGCGCCGCGGCATGGCGCACGCCCCCGAAGGCCGCGGGATTTTCCAGAACCTGAGCGTCGACGAGAACCTCGCGCTCGGCGCCTACCTCAGAAGCGATCGCCCGGGCATTCAGCAAGACCTCGAGTATTGCTTCAAGCTGTTCCCGCGGCTGAAGGAACGCTACCAGCAGCTCGCCGGCACGCTCTCGGGCGGCGAGCAGCAGATGCTGGCCATCGCGCGGGCGCTGATGAGCCGGCCCGCCCTGCTCATCCTCGACGAGCCGTCGCTCGGGCTCGCGCCGCGCATCGTGGAGCGCATCTTCTCTACACTGCGCGAGGTCAACGAACGCGGCGTCTCCGTGCTGCTCGTCGAACAGAACGCGCACCTCGCGCTCTCGCTGGCTCACCACGTCTACGTGCTCGAAACCGGCGAAATGGCCCTCGGCGGCCCCAGCCGAGAGCTGCTGAAAGACCCCCGTATCCGTCGCGTCTACATGGGCGAAGACGTGCTGTAACCAGGGGAGCCTGGCCCACAACTTTCGCCGATGGATGACCTCGATGTGCCGGAGCAGGCTAGCGACGTGATGCTGATCCTGCCCACTCAAGGGATCCGCCATTGCATTCGTGCGATGGCACGCTGCACGGGCCACAGGGCTCGCGCGGTCGGCGCCTACGGGCAACACTTAGCGCAGATATGCGCGCTTCTGCGTCACGGAGTTCCTAACTATTGCGGTTGAGCGTAGATTCAACAATACCAATTTGGTTAGCTGTGGGCCCCCGAGCGAATCTCATGCCCAGCGCATCATCGGACCGTTGTTTTCCGAATGGTGTTCGCACCGTCGTGGTTAGGGTTTGTCGATCGCGATCAGTGATTGGTCAGGCCAGGTTCTCATGAAGAGCGTCTCGTCGTTTTGTGCCACCAAGTCGGTGCAGAGCGTGATGTCGAAGCCTTCCACCGATAGCTCTTCGAGCGCTCCCGACGTGAGGTTCGCGCGGAGCAGAGGCAAGGGAAGCACGCAGCCGTCCTCGCCGCTGTTGCCGAGGCTGTTGAAACTCTTCCAGTACACGTGACCGGCGTCGAGCATGACCGTGCTCATGGATTCGCCACGACTCGGGAGCTCTGTGACACACCCGGTGTCGAGGTCGAGCATGAAGAGAACTTCGACCTGCACCAGAGGATCGTTCACCACGGTTTCTGTCTTCCACAGCACGCGACCGTGACCCACGGTGAAGCTGCCGTTGATCTCGGTCACGACTTCGGGTTCGCCGCCCGCGAGGTCGGCCGCGAACAGTTCCGTGGGCTCGCGCACGGACCCCCAGTTGGACCAGTAGGCGCGACCGTCGGCGACCTGAACGTCGTACGCAATGGAAAGCGGCGGAATATGCTCGAGCAGCTCGACGCCGTCGTCACCCACCAGGTACAGGCGCTCACCCGATAGAATTACGACGCCCTGCTGCGTCGCGGCGAGTGGCGTCAAGATTTCGTCCTCGAGCTCGAGCAGCAGCTCCGCCGACCCCCCCGCCTTCTGCGCCGAGTACAAGAGTCCGGGCGGCGGCGGCGGGCCGGGCTCTTCCGGCGGGCCCGGCCACGGAGGCCCGGCTTCCGCGAAGTAAACGTGGGTCTCGTTGGTGACGATGCCCATCTGCGACATCGTGATGTCGAGAGTCGCGGGGTGGACAGCGTGACCTCGGACCCGCTGAAGGCGCGCACGATGCCGTCGGCCTCTTGCCAGAACACCCCGCTGTCATCCGCGACCGCCTGCATCACGTCCCCCGAATTAGGGACCTCGACGTAGCTGGTCCCGCGCACCGAAGGCTCGTGGACGCCGCCGTCGAACAGCGGACATTCGGCGCCGTCGACCGGCGGTTTGCTCGAGACGCACTGCCCTGCGTCACAGATCCAGTCCGCGTTCTCGTCGCTGCAGTCCCGGTTGGCGTCGCAGAACACGCGGCAGCCTTGTCCAGAGTCGGCGCAGACCGCGGCCGAGCTGAGGTCATTGCACTCGATGTCGGCCTCACAGTCTCGCGTGCAGACACCGCCCAAGCACTCGAAGCCTTCGCCGCAGCTCTCGGCACAGCGCAGCAGGAAGTGTGTTTCGCTGCCGCTCTCCCCGGGCGCGGTTTCGCCACACGCCGCAAGCAGCAGCCCTAAGCACGCGACTCGCCATCCTCCACTCAGCTTCCGCTTCGCCACCTGATACTTAGCCATGATTGTCTCCATCCGTCTCCAGCACCGAGCCTTCGGTGTCAGCGGTTTGCACGAACTGGCCGAAGTAAACGGTGACCAGATCGGGCGTCGCCTCGTCGGGGTTCTCGGAATTGTAAGCTTCCACTTTGCTGCGCAGTTCGCTGAGCTCGCTGCGCAGGCGCGTGAGGGTTTGGTAGACCTCTCGTGCCATCGGGTTCTCGCGCGACATGTCGAAGCTGTAGGTGCTGCCGCCGTTCTCCTGCGGGTCACCGTGGCCTCGCAGCCTGCCGCACAGGGTTTTCACCATCGCCTGGAAGTGATCGAGCATGGCGGCCTCCCACCCGCTCGACTCACGCTGGGTCACCACGACCTCGCGCGTCGAATACGCTCCATCGGTCACGCTGATCCGCTCCGTTCCCAGCAAGTGCTCCAGTGCTGCTTCGATCCTCGGGGCCTCGCTCGAGAGGCGCCGCTTGAGCTCACCGCTGGTGATCGGTCCCTCGCGGTAAATGACGACCCACACCAGTTGGGCCAGTCCATCCGTGGATGCATCGAGCACGGCTAATTCCTCCGTGGTGGCGGCTCGGTACGCGGTGCCGACGCCGCGACCCAGTTGCAGCACCAAGCCGCTTTCGCAAAGATCGCTCAGGATTGCGCGCACTTGCAGCTCTTCGTCCAGGTGAAACTTGGCCAACACTTCGCCGCGCGTGACCAAGCGATCGCTGGGCACGAAGTCGAGCAGCGCAGCCCACAACGAGCGGCCGCGCTGCGTCACTGACTCACTCGAGCGCTGAATCCGCCGCCGGTAGCTGCGCAGGGCCACCCCGAACATGTCGGCGCTGACTTTGCGGCTGAGACCCTGCGCTTCTAGCTCTTTGGCCAGTTCCAGGAACACCCGGTCGGCAATGTGGGCGAGCGGTGCCCGTGTGCCGCCGCTCGTCGCCAACTGGGCGATGAGCACCATGGTTTGGCGAACCACCTGATCGATGAGTACCAGCGAATTCACGAGTCCAGTCTGGCGGACGGAGACTTCGTTTGCAGGGGACAACTTGGTCCTCCACGCAAATAGATCAGGAGCGAACGTGTCGCCGCCGCCGGTGCGGCTGACCTCAGTTCTCGCCGGGTGGGGGCCGGCCGTTGTCGTCGCGGGGTGCGATCTCGACGCGAATGCGCGAAGGCTGCCGGGCACGTTCTGCGGGTGTCATCAGTTCCAGGGGTAGTTGTCCGAGTCGCACGATTTCATCGAGCGCGTTGAAGCCTCCCACGAAACGTCCGCGCAGGAACACATAGGGCTCGGTATTCTGTTTGGTTTCTGCAATCAACCAGCTGCTCAAGCTGCCGTTGCCAGGAGCATCGAGATCGACGAAATCGGCGCTCGCCTGCTCGCGTTCCAAGAGAGAGAGCGCGCGCCCTGTCCACGGGCACGACTGGCGCCCGAACACCTGAGCGGGCTTGTCGGGATCGCCGAGCTGGGGCACTACCGCGGTCGGGCTGACGGGCGCAGAGGCGATGGGATCGCGCTGCGTGGCGGCAGGGTCGGGTGTGTCGAGGAGCTCGCGCAGCCCCCCCCGCAGGTCGTCGGCCACCATGCCCACGACCGAGCCCACCTTTCGCGCGGAGCCGCCGAGGATACGTTTGCCGAGCTGGGAAAGTTTTCGCACGTGGCGAGCGTAGCACAGCGTCAGCGCGCGCCCGGTCGCAAGCTTGCGAAAGCGCGCTCGAGCGTGGCTTGCAGCTGAGCCCGAGCCTCGCCGGTGGCTCGTGACGACCACACTTGCACCTCGAAGCTGCAAAAGCGCGTCTTGATCGGGTCGGAGGTGAGCTCGACCGCGGTGCCGGGAGCCCGATACGGCGACAAGAGCAGGCTGCGGCGCAAGGCGCGGATGCGCGCTTCGCTCGGCTCCATCAGCTCGACACCGACTTCGACGGGTACCGTGTTTCTGGCGCGCTCGATGTTCAGAGCGTGGCGGCCGAGCAGTCGATTCGGCACGATGATGGTCGCTCCGTCACTGCCGCGGAGCTCGAGCTTGGTCAGGTGGATCTCTCGCACGATCCCCACGTGCTCCCCGACGATGACGCGGTCGCCGATGCGGAGTTGGCGCCGTACGATGAGGCCGATGCCGAGCGTCGCGTCCGCCAGGAATCCCGACGTGAGCAAGGCTCCGCCCAGCAGCGCGAGCGAGACGACGACGGCGAACACGGGGGCGCTGCGGTAGGTAGCGTGCGTCACGAAGAGCACGACCAGCGCGGCCAAGAAAAGGCTGAACACGCTCGCGGGACCGGCCAGGCGCCGCTCGGTGTCGAAGCCGAGCCGCCAGGAAACGCGGATCAGGCGCTGCACCGCTTGGTTGACGAGGAAGGCCGTTCCGATGACGAGCGCGGTCAGGAGCAACGATGGCAGCGAAAACAGGTCGGATAGGCCATGGCCATGCAACGAGAGCTGGTCGAGCGCTGCTGGCTGCGTGCTCGGAGTCGCGACACAACTGGACAAGGCGAGAGCGATGGGGAGAGCGCCGAGTAGCCTCATCGTCACTTCCTACGCACTGCGCCCGCTTGCTCGAGCGCTGCCAAAACCACGGGTTCGAAGCCGCTGCGGATGCGCAACACGTCGCTCGAGCCATCCACCGGCTCGATCACCCGCGCGGCCTTGAGAAAATGAGTGTGACGCCGCGCTTCGGACTCCGAGAGCTCCATCGCCTTTGCGATCTCTTTCGGAGTGAACGGACCGAAGCGAGTGAGCTCGGTCAAGATCGCGAGCTCCGTCGCCGGCAGCTGTGCCAACAGCGCCGCGCCGGCTCCCAGGTTGAAGCGCGGCGTGGCGATGACGTCGCCGGAGTCGGTGAACGTACACATGCGCGGCCACTGGGCGAGCGCCGCGCCGAGGTTGCCGTCGCTCATGCTCGCGAGTAAGCGAAAGCTGATCTCGCGGCTGTCGCCTTTTCCGAGCTTCGACAAGAGCCGGGTCGTAAAGTTGGACGGATAGCTCAGCTTGCGCCCGGTCAGCGCGTGGCGCCCTTCGACCGCCGCCGCGAGCTCGCTCGGGCCCAGCGGCGACATGCGTACGACTCGAGAAAACGCCGGTTGGATCGGCAGCAGCTCTTCGAGCAGGTCCAGGGTCGCTTGCTCGACCGTCACCAACCAGAACACGCGATCGTTGCTCTTGACCAAGACCTCGAGGAAGCTGGAAAGGCTCGCGAGACCTTCGGCGTTCGGCAGAAACCAGTGCTCGAGGTCGTCGACCAGCACGGTCGTGTGCACTTTGCGGAGCTCGTCCACCACCAGCGCAGGGGGGCAGCCTAGCTCGATGCCGAGCGCAGCTTCGAGGCCCACGCTCCGCCGCCAACCGAGTGGTTCGGGTCGAACGATACGCGGCGCGCTCAGTTCGAGCTCGCACAAGTTCAAGAGCGATGTCCTGCCGGAGCCCACGGGTCCCACGACCAGCGCGGATCCACTGCCGCCGGCCAGGCTCGCGCGTTCGGTATCGAGGACGAGCTTCAGCTCCTTCTTGTTTGCGGTGAACAGGCGATGTTCGCGCACCGCTTCGGACGAGAAGACCCGCGCGTACGCGGCGGGTACGTGCGCCAAGCTCTGGAGCTCCCCGATGTGCGCAGCGAGCTCCGTGGCATCGACGCCGTCCTTGCGCAGTCGCCGCTGGACGTCGCGCGACAGTTGACTGCCGAGCGCTCGCGTCCAGCCGGCTTTCGCGCGCGCGCGGAGCTCTCGCAGGCGCCGCACACCGGGCAGCCAGAGTCGCGCAAACCTGCGCCAGAGGCGGCTCGAAAGATCGGTGTCTTGCCCCGTTGGGGCCGCCCCGGGTTCGACGTCGGTAAAGTCCAGCAACGTGCCCGCAGCCTTGAGCGGAGCGTCCAGCATTACCCGCTCGCGAGTGCTCGCGAGCTCGGTCATGTGCTGTTCGAGGCGACCGACGGCGCGCGTGAACGCTTCGCGGAGTTCGGCTTCCCGCGCGGGGTCCGTCGATTCTGCAGCGTAGTCGAGCGCGTGTTGGCAAATGTCCAGGGCTTCGCGCACGCGGCCGGCGGTAGCCGCGACCGTCGCGAAGCCTTCCTGCAAACGCCGATCGAGCGCAGGGAACAGGTCGTGCTCGAAGAAGCGTTCGACCTGCTCCCGAATGTTCACGGATTCGAGCTCGATGTCGGTGGCGGCGCGCAGACGATCGGCCGGGACGCGCAGCACGGGCACCAGGATGCGTTCCGGCGTGGCCTGCATGGCCAGGCGTGCTTCGCGCGCCACGCTATGCACCGACGCCGCGGCCCGGTAGCGGGCAGCGGCTGCTTCCAGACTCTCGTGATCCGCTTGGGACAACGCCGCGCGGCAGGTGAGCGCGGCCCGCTGAAAGCGTGCGGCTTCGCCCTGCGCCTCTTGCTCGAGCTCGCGGCGAACCTCGCCCAGTGTGGCGACCACGCGAGCCACGATCGCGCTGACTTGTGTCAGCGCAGCTTGTGCAGGCTCGATCAAGGTTCGCAGCAAGCTGTCCCGCACCTCGTGTCGGAGCTCGGCGAGCGCGACCATTGCCTCGAGCTCCTCGGCGATCGACCGCGAGAGCCGCGCCCATGACTCGGCGGTCGCTCCAAGCCCGTCCAGGGTCGCCTTGATCTGCGGTTCGGCCCGCCCGAGCTCCACGCTGGAGGCGGGCAGCCGGGGTCCGTCGAACTCGTTGAGCGGGCGCGCCAGGGCCTCCAGGCCCGCGCGAATCGCGGTGTCCGCGTCGCTGCGGTAAGCCTCCCGCAGGCGCTTCAGCCGTTGCGCGATGCTGGCTTCGAGCTCCTCGGCGCTGCCGGGCGAGCGTTCGTGCTGTTGCACCCAATAGCGCACGTCCTCCAAAGCACCAGCCTGGGCCCGGTAATAGGCGGTCAGGGTCGTTTGAACCAAGCTCGCCAGTCGCAGCTCCATCTTGGCGCGCGCCAGGCGCTGTATGGGAATGCGGCGCGGAGCCGGCTTGCGCCAGAACACCAGGGCACGCCCGGCTCTCCTGAGGCGGATGCGCAGCCGGACGCGCCAGCTGTCACCCGCGAGCACACGCAGGGTCGAGTCCGAGAAAGCCACCGCGCTCAGTTCGGGTAAGCGGCGCAGCTGCTCGCGCAAATCGTAGTACAAGCCGAGGCATTGCTGGGCGTGCACGTCGGCCTCTTCGAGCTTCACCCGCTCGAGCCACCCCGCGAACTGCGACCAATCCGCGTGCTCGCGCTCGGCGCGAATGGCTCGGTGCACTGCTTGCTCGAGCGATTTGCACCACGGCTCGACGTGGTTGGCTTCGAACTCCGCTATCACGGTTTGCAGCGCTCGCGCGAGGCGCCGCGCCGTACGCGCGAGCTCGCGGGCCTCGATGCTTTCGAGGACGCGCTCCAGAGCTGCGGGTTCCGGCGCTTTCGACCTGGTCGGTTCCGCTCCGGGCGGGGCTTGGCTCTCCGAGACGAAGCGTTCGGGCGCGTCGCTAGTGCGCGGTACCTCGCCGACCGCGCGCAACGCGAACTTGAGCGTGATGGGACCGATCAGCAGGTTCACCCCCACCACGGCGAAGCCGAGGTTGAGCACGACTTCGGCCACGGTCGGCAGCTGCGCGGCGGTGAGCCCGACCAACCCCAAGGTGACGCCGGCCTGCGGTAGGTAGCCGAGCCAGGCCCGGCGTTGCACGTCGGCGCTCTCGCCGCCGAGGGCACCGCCTATACGCGAGGCCCCGTAGAAGACCAGAGCCCGCACCGCACACAACGCCAACGCCAGCGGCAAGATCTGCCAGGTCGTATCGATGTCGAGGCTCGCGCCAGCGATGGTGAAGAAGACGACGAACACCGGCAGCGACACCAGCTGCACCGCCGGCGCCAGTGAGTGCTCGTATTTGCTGAAGTTTCTCACCACGAAGCCAGCCGTGATGAACACCAGCAAGAGCTCGAGGTGCAGCGTGCGACCGACCTCCGAGACCACGACGATGATGCCGGCCACGAACAGCAGCATCTCGACCTTCACGAAACGGATGTAGAGAATGAAGATCACCCCGAGCACGGCTCCCGCGCCGAGCGAGCTGCCCAGTTCTTCGGTGATGGCCCAGAACACGCTGTCGGCTTCGCCCTCGAGTGCGAGCCAATCTCTGCCAACGGCGATCGCAACGGCCAGGCAGATCACCACCACCAGGTCCTTCAACACCGCGGCACCGAGCACCAGATCGGTGAGCCTGCCTTTGGAGCGAGTCTCGGAGATGACGGCGAGCGCGATGGCTGGCGACGTGCCGATCGAGAGCACGCCGATGCTGAGCGCGACCGTCAGCACTTGATTGCGATCGGCTAGCTGGATCGTGTCGAAATACGAATGCAGCGCCCAGAACGTGCCGCCTACGAGAGTCACGCCGAACACCACCTTGAGTACGACGGTCCCGGCGAGCGTCTCGAACACCTGTTTCAGTTGCTTGAGGTCGAGCTCGAGGCCTGCCCCGACCGCGATCAACCCCAACGCCAGCGCGTTGAAGGTGCGCATCTCGGTCACCTCGCCCGCGGTGAGCACGTCGAGGGCGGAGGGGCCGAGCGCGATCCCCGCCAGAATGTAGCCTGTCACGCGCGGCAAGCCGAAGCCCCCGCCGAACTCGGCCAGCGTGAACGAGGCGAGCACGACGAAGCCGACGGCCGCCAGCGTCAGGGGGTTCGCGCTCGCAGAGTGGGCCTTCAACGCGTCGAGGCCCAGCATCGCGCCGAGCAGGATGACGATGACGAGGAAGCGTCTCATGGGAGCAGCCTCGCCGGCATCAGCGCCTCCAGGTCTCCGGATGCAAGACCGCGAACAACGCGAAGATCTCGAGACGTCCCGCGATCATGCACAGGATCAGCACCAACTTGCCGAGCGGGTGCAGGGCTTCCAGGCTCTCGGTGGGACCGGTCGTTCCCATGCCCGAGCCGACGCTCGAGATGCACGCCGTCGTCACCGACATACTGCTGAACGGGTCGAGCCCCAAGGCAACCAGGCACAGCGAAGCCAGCGCGAACAGGAAGAAGAACGCGGCTACGAACATCGCGACGCCATAGAGCACTTCGCGCTGTAGCGCCTGGGTGCCGACGCGCACCGCGATCACGGCGTTCGGCTGAATCGTCAGGCGCAGCTCGTTCAAGGTGGCCACGATCAAGACGTAGATACGCGATGCCTTGATCCCACCGGCGGTGGACCCGGCGCAGCCGCCCATGAACATCGCCAAGAACAGCGTATAGCGCGCGAGGTTCGGGTACAGGTCATAGTCCTCCTTCGCGAAGCCGGTCGTCGAGAGGATCGACGTGGTCTGGAAACTCGCGACCCGGAGCGCAGTCGCGGTTTCGGGGTGACGCTCGCGAATGCAGAAGAACAAGATCGCGATCAGCACCAGGTTCACGAGCAGGTAAAAGCGGAGCTCGTAGTTCTTGACCAAGTCGCGCCAGCGGCCTCGCGCTGCGCCATAATAGAGTCCGAAGTTCAGCCCCGCGATCAGCATGAAAACGCACAGGGTCCAGTCGATGCCGGGGCTCGTGAACGCGTTGATGCTCGCGCTTTTCGTCGAAAATCCGCCCGCAGAGAGCGTCGACATGGCGTGGCAGATGGCGTCGAACGGCGGCATGCCGAACACAACCAAGAGCAGCGCGCACGTGACCGTCAGACCGGTGTAGATCCACCACAGCGCCAGCGCCGTTTGCTTGATGCGGGGACGCAGCCCTTCGGTGATGGGTCCGGCGACCTCTGCGCGGAACAACTGCTTCGCTCCTACCCCGAGTTGCGGAAACACGGCGACGAACAGCACTACGATGCCCATGCCACCTATCCAGTGCATCAGGCAACGCCACAGGTTGGTAGCACGGCTGAGTCCGTCGACGTCGGCAATCACCGTGCCGCCGCCGGTGGTGAACCCGGAGACTGCCTCGAAGATCGCGGAGAGCACGTTGGGGATGCTGCCTTCGACCAGGAATGGGATCGCCCCCAAGATGCTGATCGCGAACCAGGTCAGCGTCACCACGCCAAAGGCGTCTTTGCGATGTAGGGTCGTCGGCGCGCCCCTGCCGATCAGCCTGAACACGTACCCGGTGAGTGCACACACCACCGCGCTGATCGCGTAGGCGCGCACCGCGGGTGCGGTGCGGTCGAGTACGGCCAGCGCCAACGGAAACAGCTGAAAGGCCCCCATCAGGAACAGCAAGCGCGCGGTGATGGCGCAGACCGTGCGCAGGTTCACGGCTGCTCCTCGATCGCCCGCAGGCGCTGCTGCACCTGGCGCGCTTGGCCCGGCGGGAGCGCCACCACCACGCGGTCGAGCGCCGTGAGCCCGGGACCCTGCCCGACCGGCAGCGCTCGTCCGTTCCTCGAAGCGGCCACGATCCAGGCGTCTGGAGGCAGACCGAGGCGCCGCATGGGCACGGACACCCCGGGGGCGCTGCCCACGACGAACTCCTGGAGCAAGTGGCCGGTCCCGGGCAGGACGTGCGATGCCACGGCGCCCTTGTGGGGCATCAACCAGCCGACGATCTTGGTGATCACGTCGTGAGTTCCGGCGGTGCCGCTGATGCCCAGGTGCGAGTACACCTCTGCGTGACCAGGCCGGTGCACGAGCGCGAACGTGTAGCGGACGCCGAGGTTGATCCCCATCAACGACGCCATCAGGTTGATCTCGTCGGCGCGCGTGACGGCCACCAGATAGTCTGCGGAGTCGACGTGCTCGTCGCGCAAGAAGCCGATCGAGGTCCCGTCTCCATGCACGACGTTGGCGTGCGGCAGCGTCTCGGCGAGCACCTGGCAGCGGGCGCGATCGTGCTCGATGATCTGCACCTCGTGTTCGGTCGCGAGCAGCATGGTGGCGAGCTGCAAACCCACATCGCCACCCCCGATCACGACCGCGCGGCGCTCGCGCTTTTCTCTGCGCAGCGCGCGCGCGCCGAGCTGCACCTGCTGCGGGCTGCCGCTCAAGAGCAGCGAATCCTCGAGCTCGAGTCGCTCGATGGTCTCGGGCAAACGCAAAGCAGAGTCCCTCACTACTCCGACGACTTGCGCCACCTGGTTGAGGCTCGCGTGGGTCGCGGGCAGGCCCAGGGCGGGCGAGTCGTTCTGCAGTGGCAACACCGCCACCTGCAACGCGTTGCCGGCGAAGTGCGCGGCGAAGCTCGCTTCGGTGCACTCGATCAGCCGCGCCAGCTCTTCGCTGACCAGGCGCGAGGCGCACAACAGTGAATGGATACCCAGAACGCCCGACTCGACGCCCGCTGCGCTTTGGTAGAAGGCCGGCGCATCGACGCGTGCGACCGTGCGCTCGGCGCCTAGCGCCGCCGCCAGCCCCGCAATCACCAGATTGGTATCGTCCGAGCCGGTCACCGCCACCGCGAGATCGCAGCGCTCGACCTCTGCGGCCTGGAGCACCGAACGGTGGGTCGCGTCACCGACCACCGTCAGGGCATCGACGTCTTCTTCGGCGCGCGCCAAGGCCGCGCCGTCTCTATCGACGAGAACGACTTCGTGCGTGTGCGAGAAGTCGCGCGCTAGGTAGGCGCCGACGTCACCGGCTCCGAAGATGCTGATCCTCACGCTTGCTGCTCCTCGCTCGGGGTGCTGTTCGCTGGCCGCACGTCGAGCTCGCCGGCTTCGGCGAGCAGCGAGCGGAGTGCGCCACGGCTCCACAAATCGTTCAGCAGCGTGCCGAAGAGCACGGTCGTCAACACCAACGAGGCATGCCCTGGGAAGCGTATCGAGAGCTCGATGGCGATGGCGATGGCGAGCGTGCCCTGGCCCATCAACCCGTCACCGAGCTTCGGCACCCGCAGCGACGCATCGCCCGAAGCAGCCGCCAGCGCCCGAGTCGCCGCGCGCCGCACGATGTAGCGCAGCGTAGCGTAGAACACCGGCAGCGCCCACAGCCAGACGTCGTCGGGAGGCACCCAGCGCGCCCCCGCGAAGATCATCATCAGCACCAAGAGCGGGTGTTGCAGTCGATCCAGCTCCTCGTGCAAGCGCTTCGCGTGCGACGACGTGAACGCGACGGTCAGGCCGGCGATCAGATTCACGAACAGCGGCGAGATGCCGAGCGCACTGCCGGCCCCGGCCGCGAACGTGACCAGACCGACGCTCGCCACGAACACCTTGCTGGTCCCCTGCTCGTGGCCGATGAACAGACTGAACAAGAGCCCGCACACGATGCTGCCGCCGACCGCCGCCATGTCCCACTCGGCGATGCTGAGGCCCCAGGGGTTCTCTTGACTGGTGGCCCGCATCGTGGCCAAGACGAAGCCCAAGACCAGCACGGCGACGATCTGGCTGGCGTGAGCCGAGCACTCGATCAGAGTCGTCACCGGTCCATTGGCGTTGAAGGTGCGCTTGAAACTGTCGACCCAGTTCGCGGTGGCCACGCACGCTGCCGCGCCCAGCGCCAAGCTGAGCCAGAGGTTCTCGCTGGTGAAGTAGACCTCGAAGGCGTAGCCACCGATCGTGAACAAGGTTTCGTTGACCTCGAAGCCCGGCCCGCGCTGCTTCGGGGCTATCGTGCGATCCAAGATCGGTAAGAAAGCAGCGGCGAAGACCAGCACGGTGGCCAGGGCAGAAGCGAACCCGAGCGCCGTGCGTTCTGGGTCGACCAACACGTTCTTGGCACGGATCCCCACCAAGAAGCCGGCCAGTCCGAGCAGCAGCGACACCACCGGCTCCAACATTCCAAGCTGAGCCTGCCCCACGACGTCGAGCCCGACGTGCGGTCCCAGCAGCAAGCCAACCACCAGGTACTCGGCGCCCGACAGCACCACGTAACGCGACGCAAAACGCGTGATGAAGTTCCCCAGGGCAAAGCTGAACACGACGATCGCCACGAAGATCAGCGTGGTGTTCATCGCGGCGGACCCTCCGCGGCGCTTGGCGTGCTGTCACGTTCTTCGGGATCGGCCCTGGCCCACGCCATGTCGGCGTTCGACAGCGCCACGATGTTGCGCGCGTCCATCACCAGGACGCTGATGGGTCGACCTTTGACCTCTGCGACGGCCCACGCGGCAGCCGCGCGAGCGCTCTGGAACGCGAGCAGCTTGTCGTAAGTGCGACGAGCGAGCGCTCCGGCGATCAGCTGCTCGCTCGGTCCCGCCAGCGCCACCGCGCCGCGACTCGCGACGTGGAGAGCGGCACCGGGAGTCGCGATCGCCCCTACGCTGCCCGGCAGCGCCAACCAAGCTCCTCCGGTCTCGATCGCTCCCGCGAAAGCTCCTGGCCCGGATCGCACCAGCACCGCCACCGCGGCGGCGCTGGCTTCGGCGGGGGCGGCGTCGGGTGCGGGAGGCTCCGCGCCGGCGTCGGGAGCAGCGGGCGGGGGAGTGAGCGGCGGTTTCAGGTAGGCTTGCCACGCACTGGCGCCGGGACCCGGCGCGCCGGAGCCCCAGGCGGTGGCGTCCGTACGCTGCTGGTGGCCGGGTGCGAAGCGCGCCACCAGCCGGTCGTACGTCTCCCGTTGTCGGGCCGTGCGGGCGCTAGACTGGGGCAGAGCCAGCCACTGGGCGACGCGCTGCGCTCCCTCGCCGACGAGCAAACGGTGAGGCGAACTGGCCGCCGCGAACGCCAGCCGTACCGGGTGCTGCACGTCTCTCACGGCTGCAGCCGCACCCAAGCGCCCGCTCGAGTCCATCACCAGCACCTCGAGCTCGGCGCTGCCGTCGAGGCGCAGCGCTGCCCCCGTTCCCGCGTTCAGCAAGGGATCGTCTTCCACGACGGTCGCGCCCGCCACCGCGGCGTCGAGCGGCGAGCTCTGCTGGGTGAGCGCGCGCAAGGCGTGCCGCACCGCGTTCACCAAGCTTCGTGTTTGCGTCGGATCGGTGCCCGGTCCTGCGAACGCCGCGGCTGCAACCCCCGGCGCTAGGTCGGCGGCTGCGAATGCGGGAAGCTCCGCGGCGCGCTCGGCTTCGGGGGGCGGCGGTCGAGGCATGGGAAGTGTTGACGCTGCCGGGCGCGTTGCGCTGGCTACCGGAGCCGTTGGCGCCGGGCGCCGCGGCGCAGCGGGTGGCTTTCGGGCCGCGACGCCAGGTGTGGAGCTAGGCGGCGCGGGTGCGGCGGCGCTCGTGGTCGGTGCCGGCCCCTCGGGGTCGACGCGCTTGACGCGGCAGCCCCACACCGTGCCCAAGATCCCAACGGCCGAAATCCAGGCGACCGCGCGCAGCGTCGTGTGCGCAGGGCGGCGCTGGGCGGGAACGGTGCTGCACATCGAAGACTCCGCGGCGAGTCGTGAGCGACCCGCTGAGAACACTGTGACCCCGCCTATGGGCCGAGTTCCACAGGAAAGTGCAGCGCCACGCGCGGCGGACCGTCGGAGTGGTCCGCGGTTATTGAACTGGTCGGACGAGGGGCAGCGGATATAGCCGCTCAGCGCGGTAAACGCCGTGGTCCTTCGGGAGGCGCAATTCCCACACCACCTCACCAGTGTCCTTCGTCACTTCGATAACGCGGCTCTCGGGGGTGATCTCGACGGTGCCGCGACGGCCCGCCGCGATCAGGACGTTGCCGTTGGCGAGCCGGTCTGCGTCACCCCAAAACGGCACGTAGAGCTGCTCCTTGTACCATGGATCCGTCTCGAAGTTGCCGGGCCACTCCCACACGAGCGTCGCCGTCTTCGCCGCTTCGTCGATCGCGTATTCGACCGCACGCGTCTGCAGGTTCGAGGGATTGCCGTCTTCGATGACGCCCGTGTAGCCGCCGTTGTCGAAGAACAAGATGGTCCCGTCGTCGTGGATCTCGGGGTCGTGGATGTCGGAGAACTGCGAGTCTGCCGGCACGAAGGTCATGTCGCCCATGCCTTGCGCGCCGTAGCTCGCGGGCAAGTGCCACAGCATGGTCTGCGTGCTGTATTGCATCTTAATCAGGCCGAGCCAGCGAAAGCTCATGTAAGCGACGTCGTTCTCGAGGTCGACCGTGATCGAGTTGCCATGCGCCCAGTCCCCCGAGGCGCTGCCCGGCGGCGTCACGGCGTCTTCGACCCCGATGCTGTGGACGGGCTGGCCGCCGGCGGCGGTGTGCTCTTCGAAGATTTGAGAGATCCGGCTGCCGTTCATGGCGTCGCGCATGACGATGTAGTTGCCGTTCGAGAGCTTGCCGGAGTGATGCGACAAACCAGAAGTCCCGCCGCAGCGCAAATCGGCGCAAGCCCAGACCTCGTTCCCGGCCCAGTCGACTTCCTTCGGCGCCGTCGTCTCGCTGGGACCCATCAACACACCGACGTCGGTGGGATCGACCGAAATCGCACCGCCCCGCTCGTTTTGCGTGCCGTTGATCCAATACCAAACCGGGTGACCTGCTTCGTCGTAGATGACGGCCGCCGGCGGCGCGCCGCTGAGCGCCCGGTTCGTGCCGTCGCCTTTCTGCACGTTCATCAGCGTCCAGCCCGGTTGCGCCTTGTCGACGTCGTGGACGCTGATCGTTGCGACGGGGATCTGGCTGGGCAGGGTGCCGGTCGTGAACGTGCCGTCGCCTTGGAAGCTGCCTGAAGCGCCGGTGGACAGCGCACGCATTTGGTATTCGGTGTCGGCGCGCATGCCGATCACCAGTACACGGTGTTCAGTGACGTCCGCTGCCCCTTCGATCTCCCAGGTGAGCTCACCCGATCCGAACTGGACCAACGAGCTGGCAGGCTCGGGCGTCGTCCAGCTGACGTAGGCCGAGAGCACGCTGTTGGGGTTGGGCTCGATGGTGACGTCCACGGCCCTGCCACCGGCGGTCGTGCCGCTGCCCGATTCGCCGCTCGTCTCACTGTTCGTGGCTCCGCCTTGCGACGTGTTGGCCGCGTTTCCCGTCGAGGTGCCGCCGCCGCTGCCGGTCACACCCATGCCGCCGCTGGTCCCGGTGGCGGTCGTGGTCGTGGTTCCAGCCGGTCCTCCACTCGTGGCGCTGCCCGTGGTCGTAGAGGCGACGTTGCTCGAGGTGCTGTCTCCGCCACTGGTTGGAGTGCCGGCGGCATCCGCTGTCGACGCGCCACCAGCGTCCGAGCTGCTGCAACCGCTGATGGTGACAAGCGTGTGAAATACAAGCAAGGTGATGCTGCTGCTGTGGCGTTCAGTAAGCATGCGCGGACTATACACGCGCTCGCCGAATGATCATCGCTGCAGTTTTTGTCGCAGTGAGGCGCATGAAGTGCGGAGTAGAGCTGCCCCTACGGGATTCGTAGCGCTCGATGAGGATCTCTTTCTGGGACGGAGAAACTGCGCGGAGTAACCGCTGCGCAGTTCGTGAGGCGACTTCCAGAGCGCTCGGTGAAATATCCCTGGTTCCCCATGGATTCTGCTGACTGGGTCGTTTCCGGTCCGAGCTAGCGCGAGCGGGTCATGTATAGCCGTCGCTGTACAGCCTCGCGATGCGAGCCAGTTGGAACGGCCACGCAAAACCTCGCGTTCGGACGCATGCCCGCGCAATCACACGGAAACACGCGCATGACCGAGTGGTGGCCCCTGAGGTGCGCTGCGATCACCGAAAAGCGTGCCCTGCTGGAGGCCCTCAGAATCGCTCGCCGAACGGCTCGGTGCCCGCGGTGATGGCTGGGTTGGGAGGCGGTAGCTCGCCGGGTCGGTGGCGTGGGTACCAGCCTCCGATGCTGATGCCCCAGGTGGCGTAGCGCGGGGCGACGTCGGCGACGAGCCCGATGCGCCACAGGTAGTCGCCGGGCCAGAAGCCCAGAACATCCCAGCGAAAGAGCCGGAAATCAAAGCCGAAGGTGACGTGCCCGCGACTCGAAGCGTTGGCGGCGCGCGCGTGTTCGAGGTAGCTGCCGACGCGAAGCTTCAAGAGATCGGGGACCGCCTCGGTCTCGATGCCCAGCCTCGGAGAGAAGGTCACCTTCTCTCCCGAGCGGCGCACCTGCTGGTCGAAGTACGATTCCATGCCTACCGCGTCCTCGACGATGCCGGTGATCACCAAAGAGCCCGTCACCAGGATGTAGTACCGCGGCATGGCTGCGAGTTCGCGGTTCAGTTGGAGTCTGCCCTCGGTACGACCCGCTTCGATCGCGCGATCGATGATCCGGGATTTCTCCCGGTACTGGGCTCGGATGCGGCTGCGCTCCGCGCGGCTCGTGGCCCGTTCGAGCTCGCGGTCGCGTGCTTCTTCGAGCTCGATGGCCTGCACGCGCAGCTTCAGCTCTCGCTTCATGACCACGTCCCCGGGAGGGCGCCAGCGAGGGTTCAAGGGGCGCCCGAACTGAAAGGCGGCCCCGACGTTCAGATCCCAGGGTAAGGTGACGCGGCTCGGGTAGTAGAACAGCGTGCCGCTGTCGTCGGCCGACACCAGGTCGCCGTTCTCGTTGGGCAGGAGCCCGCTCGTGAAGTGCGGTTGGGTATCGACGGGCCCACGGAAGGACGCACCCAGGCGAAAAGGTTGCCCGTTGGGCCGAACCAGCACGCCAATCTCGGGACCGCTACCCGTCGACTTGAAGTTGGCCTCTTCATCGTCACGGCGAAAATCGTCGACGAGGGCCAGGGTCACCACCCGCGTGCCGAGCCCTGCCACCAGCTGACCGTCCATGAAGCTGTTGGCGAACTGCCCGTGCACGGTGAGGATGCTGGTGTCGAGCGTGTTGTCGAGGGAGCTGCCGGCGTCGGCCGAGTAGTTCTGCAACTCGGCGGTCATGCCCACCCCGAAGCTGCCCCATTGCAGGTTGAGCGCGGGCGTCAGGAATAGGAAGGTGCTGGGGGCGCGCGAGTCCGCATCGCGCTCGCCGGTATTGAAGTAGTCGAGGTCAGCCAGCGCCGGCAAAGTGAGCCCGAGCCCGGGCCACCAATCGAACCAGTCGATGGAGTAGAAGGGGCGCACCGCAGGCGCGGCGGGGTTCTGCAGATCGCCGTCCACGTCCTCGGCAATGGCCACGTAGGCGCCGCCGAGCCCGGTCAGGCGTGCGCCGCCGAGCACCGGGCCTTGCGAGATATCGATGGCGTAGCTGCTCGTCTCGATGGTCGATCCATTGTCACCCAATGGTCCACCCGCGCGCGCCACGCTCGTGATCGAGATCGCGGCCGCGAGGGCATTGGCCCCTAGCAGACCCCAGGCACCGATCGATGATGGTGGCACGGCGAACGCCGCACACCGTATCCGGTCGTGCCCCATTTGCCAAGGAGCGAGCCTGGCCGCCCTGGCGGTTAGAAGCGCGCGTAGAAGTTCAGATCGGGGAACAGGCGCTTGTTGGGGACCGAAAAGCTCATGCTGGGCACGAAGTAGTTGCCGTAGCCGACCCCGAGCCGAAGGTTGATGGCGCCCCAATGCAGGTGGGTACCCAAGATGACGGCCCAGGGGCGCGCGCCGACTGCAGCCGCCTCACCCTCGACTTCGACGCTGGTGTCGTCGTCGATGTCGGCTTCACCGTCGACGTTCAGATCCTCTTCCCACGCTTGGTAGTAGCCGCGCGAGTACAGCGCGAAGCCATCGGTGAATCGGTAGCGAGCTTCGCCGATTAGCTGAAAAATCCGGGTGACCGCCGCGCCCTCGACCTCTTGGGCATCGATCGAGCTTTGGTTGCCACCTTCGGCCGCAATGTAGCGCGCGGCGAGCGAGTAGTTCTGGTTCGGCGTTGCGTTCAGTGAAGCCCCGAGCGTCGCAGGGATCACGACTCCTCGGGTGCGGGCCTCGTCTTCCTCGAAGCTGACCCACGTCGCATTCACCTCGAGACCCACGTTCACCCAGTGCGTGATCGGTAGCCCGAGCTTGACGCCCAAGTTTCCCGAACGTCCGCCGAACAGCGGCCCCAACACCCACATCGCTGGCTGTGTCCCGATGTTGAGCCAATCGGTGATGCCGTAGCCCATATAGAAAAGGCCAAGCTCTGCGGTTCTACCGGGGAGCAAGTAACCCGTCGCATCGAGGATGTGACCGTGCGTGGGATCCTCGTCCTCCGCCGCGGCTTCTGCGTCCGCGGGAGCCTCGCTCGCGGGTGCCGACGGAGGGGACGCCGCTGCCGGAACTGCGACGGGCGCTGGGGGCGGTGCCTCGGCTACTGGGGTGGCCGCCGGTGCCGGGTCCAGGGCTGCCTCGGCAGGCGCGGCCGGCTCGAGGGGGGCAGCCGCTTCAGTGGGGGCAGTGGCATCCTCAGCGGGCTCGACCGGCGCGGGCTCGACCGGCGCCTCCGGGTTCGCCGCTGGTTGGGCTTGGGCCACGCTGGGGCCGAGCGGCAGCGCAAGGGCTAGCGCCAGGTACCAGCGAAACCGTGGTTCACCACTCGATGGTCGACGTCGGATCATTGGCATCGGCGCAGCTTCCGCTCGCATTCGACAAGTTCAAGGAACAGGACCAACGCTGGTCTCTCGTGATCAAGCCTCCGGTGATGAGCTGCTCGGACGCATTCACCAAGCTCGACGGCTCGAAGACCCCGACGACGAAGGTGCCGTCCGGTAGCGCAATCAACAGCTCGATCGCTTCGCCCGGAGTGATGCGGAAGTGCGTGTGCAGTGTCAGCTCGGATCGCTTGCCGTTGAGCTCGACCACCCCGCGGCCCTCGAACTCGACCAAGTAGGGGAGCCCAGCGAGCTCCCTCAACGAGACTCGGGGCCGGTCCCCGAGGCGGATCCTGATGTCGCCATCGAGCTCGACGTTGGTTCCGCGGCGGGCGTGACGACAGTTCGTGGCTGTGCCCCAGATCGTGGGGATCAGTCCGTCGCTATCCAAGGTTGCCGTGATGTCGAGCGTCCCGTTGCCGGCCTGGGGTGGGTCCTCACCTTCCCAGCCCCTGCAGTCGTGGTGCAAGCGAACGATCGCAGCGATGTCGAGCTTTTCGCCGAGCAGCGTGCCGCCGTCAGCGTCGTCTTCGGAGGGCTCGTCGTCGGAGCTGGGGTCGGCTTTGCTCGTGTCCTGCAGCTTGGTGACCATTTCACCCATGAGCTCGATCGGAGAGCTGGTCCGTGTTTCGACCACCGTGTCGGCCATGCTGACCCCGAGCTCGGCAGCGGTCTCCGCCGTGAGCTCTCCGTCAGGCTCGGCGTAGGCCCGAGCGAGCGCAGACATGTCTGGGGGCGTAGGAAGCTCGAGATCGTCGCAGCCAGCGAGGCCGAGCAGCGCACAGGACGCTGCCAGCGCTCTGCCAACGTTCATGAAGCGTCGCGCGGAGTGTCCAGTCGACATCGGCACCGACTCACAGAGACACGCCGAAGGTCAACTCGGGGTACCAACTGTCGCACTCGAGGATCACGTCGTTGCAGTCGAGCATGTGTTCGTAGACGGCTCCGATGCCCAGGTAGCTGCGGGACGGCATGAGGAATGCGCCGACACGCCCGCCGACGCTGCTGAAATCATCGAACTCTTCGACCAAGTATCGCTTCCAGAAGCCGCCGACGTACGGCTTGATGACCGGAACCATGTGCAGCACGTAACGCGCGTTCGGGGTAATCGTGCCGAGCGTCGGGTCGTCGAACAACCAGATAGATCCGTCCACGCCGAGCGAGAGCCCGTCGACGATGAAGTAGCTCAGGCCCAGGCCGAAGATGAAGTAGTCCTTGTCACCGAAGTACGCGCTGCCCACCATGATCGAGACGCCGATGCTGCCCTTGCTGAACGGGCCCGCGTCCGAGGGTGTGGAGTCGTCGTATTCTGGTTCGGGTGCACCATCCTGTGACTCACCGAGCGTGGCGGTCGACGCCGGCGGTTCGGTCATGGGCGGTGGCTCGGCCGGTGGCGGCTCGGCCGGCGCTGGCTCGACTGGCGGTGGTTCACCAGGGGGCGGCTGAAGCTCAGCGGGCGGTGCAGCAGCGGGTGGAGCTGGCTGAGCAGGGTCCTGTGCCCAACTCGTCAGCCCAGACAGCGCGAGGCTCGCGCACGTGGCGAGCGAGACGGCCCTGCGGGGCCACGCAGATCGAGCGAAGCCTTGGAATCGACGTTGCATCAACACAGCCTTTCTCGTGCCAGCTCCCAGCGGCGCTTCGAGCGTGCTCTGGATATCTCGGCGCGTGCGTGTTTGCAAGCTACGCCGTCAGCCCCTGGCGAGGCGTTTCGCCCATGTGACGGAACGGCCGGGGGCCCGACTCGCGGTTCTCAGGGCGACGGCTTCGCGGGGATCGTTTCGTCCGGCGACGACGGAAGCGCGCGTGGTGGCGGGAGCGCGATCGGTTGGTTCAACCGTCGAACGAGCCCCGCCAGCGTCTTTTGATCGAGTTTCCAGTGCAGTCGCAGATCGGCCCCCTGACGTTGGAGCTCGAACCGGTCGAGTTCGGCGAGGCCCTGCTGGCGCAGCAGCGGACCGAGCTTGCTGCGCAGGTCGTTCAAGAAGCCCTGCAGCGGCACCACCTCGTCGGGGCGTGCGCAGCGGAACAGGCCGTCGAGCGCGACGCCTTCGGCGAGGTCGAGCCGCAACGCAGCGCCCCGCAGGCTAGCGAGTGGAGATCGCTCCACCTCCTCGTCTTCCAGCAACCGCCGTAGCCAATCGCTCTGGAACGTGAGCGTGGCCAGCAGCGGCGCGCTCCCGCCGATCGCTTCGCGCAACGAGCGATGCGTGGTGTCGGTGCTCGCGCTGGGGAGGTCACCGTCGAGCGCCTGCAGCATCTGGCGCAAGTGCTCGCGGGAGCTGATCAAGACGAGCCCTTGATCCAGCAGCGCGACCTCCGCCTCCGAGCCGCGTTGGTCACGGATCAACGTCATCGAACCCGAGCGCTGGCGTTCGGCGTCACCTCCTCGGGCTCGCACGAGGCGCTCGATGCAGCCTGCGAGCTTTTGCTGATCGAAATCGCCTGCCGCAACGATCGCAAATCCGGGTCCCTGCGCGTCCGCGGGTCCACGCTTCAGCGCGGCGATCGTCAACGCTTTCACGCCAGCGCTGGGATCGTACCCGCACACGTCGTGGAGTCGGCCGATGCCGGCGAGCTCGCGTTCCGGATCGAACAGCAGCGAGCGCAGCGCTGCCGCATGCGGCGCCTCGAGATCGAGCGTGAGCAGCAGGGGTGCGTCCTTGGGTACGGCTCGCAGCGTCAGCGGTGCAGCGACGCTCTCGGTCGTCGCGGGCGGAGCGGCGTCTTCCGAGCGCTCGGGCCCCTGTCGCAACGCAACCACGAGCACGAGGAGACTGGCTAGAGCCAGCCCGAGGTGGATCAAGTCCCGTTTCAAGGCGCGTCCTCAGTTACGCATTCGGCGGGCGCGAGCGCAAGCAGGCGGTACCCAGCGGGGTTGCGTTCGGGGTTGCTCGGGGTCAGTCCGCGTCCGTCTCGCGGCGCCCCGTGCCGCGGCGGCGCCCCTCCGGGCGCGCGGGGAAGATCCGCCGGTCGAGGGGGCTGCGGCGTTCGGGCGCGCGGCGCGCGCCGCTCGGGTCAGGGAACAGCGCGAACAGCTGCGCCAAGCTTTCGACGCTCGCGCGCTCGACCTCGGTCAGGTGAGCGTCGCAGAGCGCTATGACGCGGTCTTCGATAAGCACCCGCGTCAGCGCGCGATCACCGGCGGGCTTCGCTCCGGCCCCGCCCGCGCTGCAGATTTCACAGACTCGGGGCAACATCCGGGTCACCGTGACGCCCCGCGCTAGGCTGGGCCAACTTTCACGCACCAAGAGCCGGCGTGCGAAGCTCGCCCGCACGGGTTGCGACCCAGCGGATCACGGCCTCTTCGGGACGCGAGCCCGTGAAACGTCCGAGTTCTTGGATGCCCGTCGGGCTCGTGACGTTCACCTCGATCAGGTGCCCGCCAATCAAGTCGAGACCCACGAACCAGAGACCTGCGGCCTTGAGCTTGGGCCCCATGTCGGCCACGAGCGCCTGCTCGCTCGGGGTGAGCTCGGTCGGTTGTACTTGTCCACCGACGTGAATGTTCGCGCGGATGTCGTCGGGGCGGGGCACCCGCAAGATCGCACCGAGCGGTTCACCGTCGAGCAGCAGCACGCGCTTGTCACCGGTGCGGATCGCGGGCAAATACTTCTGGACCAGCGCCAACTCGCGCCCCTCGCGCGTCAACAGGTCGATCAGCGCACGTGTATTCGGGTCGTCCGTGGCGAGCGCAACGACGCCACTGCCGCCGGCCCCGTCCAGGGGCTTGAGGACGGCGCGCCCGCCCACCTCCACCACGAAACTGCGGATTTGCTCCGGGTTTGCGCTGACCATCGAGGGCGGCATGTGCTCGACGAAGTGAAAAGCATAGAGCTTTTCGTTCGCTGAACGCAGCGCTGCCGGATCGTTCACCACCAGCGTCCGGTGCTTGACCAGGTCGAGCTGTTGGGTCAGGTGGGCGTAGGCGACGTCGAACGGTGGATCTTTGCGGATCAACACCGCATCCATCTCGGCGACCTCGACCAGCTCGGGCGCTGTCTGTGTCACGTGCGGCGGAGCCGCCGAGACCTGGGTGACGCAGGCCATGGCGAACACGTCGGCGCCTCGTTGGAACAGGTCGCGTGGCTGACAGTGGTACACGGTATGCCCCAGGTCCTGGGCCGCGCGCATGAAGGCGAAGCTGGTGTCCTTGTCCGGGAGCATCGTGGTCGCGGGGTCCATCACAAACAGAAAGCGCACTTCGAGCTACCTTTCGCGGGGCGGGACTGGCATTGGCATTGGCATTGCGGCCGCGGGCCGTTGTTACTACGTTCGGTGGAGTCTAGTGCGACACCGTAGCAGCCGTAACCGGGAACGTGGCGCGAAGCCGCGGATTGTCCCGCCGCCCGCCGCGTCCATCGTCGGCGGCTCGCGGGCAGGTCTCTCGCGGGTAACGGCATGGTGGCACGGCCGTTGGGCGACGGGTGCCGTGCTCTTGGGCATGCTCGCGGTCCTCGGGGTGCTGCTGCCCGCGCCCAATGCGCGCGCTGTGGCGAACGCCGCCGCCGCTGCGACGGAGAGTCCTGACGCCACCCGGGCCGCGATGCTGCAAATGCGACTCGGGGGCAACGCTGTCGACGCCGCGGTCACGGCAGCCTTGGTGGCCGGGGTCACCAACCCGACCTCCAGCGGTATCGGCGGCGGCGGGTTCGCGCTGGTCTGGACCGCGGCCGATCAGAAAGCTTTCCTGCTCGATTTTCGCGAGACCGCGCCCCAGGCCGTCGACGCGGCGGCGTTCGACCAGCGGCCGTTGCCAGCCCACCGGCAGGGCGTGTTGGTGGGCGTACCCGGTGAGGTGCGCGGCCTGTACGAGCTGCACCGCAAGTTCGGCAAACGCGCTTGGGCCGACGTGGTGAAGCCCGCGCAAGAAGCCGCCACCAAAGGTTTTCAGGTGGCGCGCCACCTCGCCGGATCGCTCGCATCCGCCGGGGATAAGCTCAAGGTCGATCCGGGCCTTGCCAGCGTGTTCTACCCCGGCGGCAAAGCGGCGCTCCTCGGCCGTCGTATCACCAACCCGAAGCTCGGCAATACCCTGGCCCTGATCGCGCAGCAAGGACCTCAAGCCTTCTACGAGGGCGCCGTCGCGGCAGATCTGGTCGAGGCGACACGCGCCAACGGCGGCGCGCTCACGCTCTCCGAGCTGAAGGCTTACCAACCTCTCGAGCGAACCCCGCTCAGTTTCGAGTGGGAAGGAAAGAGGATTTTCACGATGCCGCTGCCGTCGGCAGGTGGCTTGATGTTGGCACAGACCTTGGCGATGTTCGGTAGCGAAGAGCTCAAGAAGTACGGCTATCAGAGCGGCGCCTACCAGCACATGCTGGCCGAGGCCATGCGCGCGGCAATCGCCGACCGCATGCGCTACCTCGGCGATCCAGCTTTTCAGAAGGTCGACTTCAAAGCCCTCTTGGCGCCCAAGCGCCTGGCCGCTCGCCGGCGGAGCATGTCGCTCGACCGCACCCACGGCATGCCCCGCTTCGGTTTGGAAGAGCACGGCACGCATCACCTGACGTTGCTCGACAAGGACGGTAACATGGTGGCGCTCACCACGACGGTGAACCGGCTCTTCGGCGCCAAGTTCACAGCGCCCCAGAGCGGTGTCGTGCTCAACGATCAACTCGACGACTTCACCAGCGCCGAGGACGTCAAACCCTTCGGCCTCAAGCAGAGCCCCAACCGCGCTCGTCCGGGTGCACGCCCGCTGTCGAGCATGACCCCCACCATCGTTACCTATCGTGGCCGCGCGATTCTGGGGCTCGGTGGCTCGGGTGGCTCCACCATACCCACCAACGTCACGCAGATGTTGCTCGCACAGCTGGTCTTCGGCCGCACCCCCGAGCAAGCCCTGGCCGATCGACGCTTCTACATTCCGACCAAGCGCGCCTACATCCTGCTCGAGCAAGGCTCAGCGAAAGAGCTGCGCGAAGATCTGGAGTGGCGCGGCGAAATCGTCGGCGACATGACGTACAGCGGCACCGCGGTTCAAATGGTCTCCGTCCAAGACGGCCGGGTGCTCGCTGGCGCCGACAAACGCAAGCACGGCCTCGCGCTGGCGTATTAGAGCCTGTCCCGTCCTCATGATTCGTCGGATCTCCGAAGGGAATTTCCGGGTCTCGCGAGCTTGCACCCTGATTCGAGGATGAGCCGGCGCTCGAAGCCGCGACCCCGCCTCCCGTACGCACCGACCGCGAGCCGTGTGGCCCGTAGGCGCCGCCCGCGCGAGCCGTGTGGCCAGTGCAGCGCGAGCCGTGTGGCCCGTAGGCGCCGCCTGCGCGAGCCGTGTGGCCCGTAGGCGCCGCCCGCGAGCCGTGTGGCCCATAGGCACCGACCGCGAAGCCCTGTGGCCTGTGGCCCGTGCAGCGCGCTACCGCACGGATGCAACGGGGGAATCCCTTGAGCGTGACCCGCGAGATGCACATTGGTCCGGCCTGTCGCAGATCTTAGATTAGTTCTTCAGTATACCCACAACCGCGCGTCCGTCAAGGTTGTTTGCGTCGCTTACGAACGTGCCAGGTCGTTCCTGTTCGCACGCGGGCGGCATAGAGTGTGGCGGTGCGGAAGCACGGAGAATCCATGTTCAAGTAATGAGTATTCGGTGAGAATTGTCTTGACGAGATTTTCGTGCCCGTGAGTGGCGCGCTGACGCCTCCGGACGTGAGGCAACGAGTTTTTTTTTTCGGATTTCTCTCGAAACTGCGACAGGCGGCCCACCAGAGCCTGCAATCGGCAAGCGTGACGTTCAGCGGCGTCTCGTCCCGACGAGTGCCCGAAAAGTTCATGGTACAAGTGGGTATGTCTGCGAC
>JAICQQ010000336.1 GCA_025937785.1 Polyangiaceae bacterium | reverse complement strand
CCGGTCGTCTTTCCCAGGGCGCCCTGCTCCGCGCTTGGCGCAAAGCACCGCGCGAACCTTCTGCCACTGCCGCTCGTCCAGCTGCTGTCTAACCATGCTGGCCTACCCATGGAACACACTTCCACCGCCATGGATAGCTCTTTCCTCGACTTCTCGGGCATGGGCACGCACACGTTCACGTTCACGGGCCAGACCAATTCAGGGACAGGCCCTAGCAAGAGGGCGATGGGATGGATCCTGAGACTGGCATAGGCTCTTACTCGCACGCCATCTCCCAGTTGGTGCGCGCGCTCAGCGTGGCCGAGCCGAGGATCACGTCACCGAGTGCCTCTACCTCGCCGAGCACCAGGGCAACGTACTCGGGTTGAGACGGTGAGAGCGTGGGTGTCGACAAGGCGTACACCACGAACTGGTAGACATTGCAGGGAGACTCCGGTCCGAAGTAGCCGTCCCCCTCTGCGAACGTGGCGTTGCTTTGCTGCGTCCCCGCAGGGACGGCCGGCGTCGCCGTGTCCTTCTCGATGTTCGCCGGTAGCCCGCTGAGGTCCGCAGGGATGTTCCAGAGAGCCCATAGCGGCTGGGCGTAAGTGAGATCGCTCAGGCCGACGACGAAGCTCTGAGTTCCGGGCGGCACCCCCACCCAGTCGAGCTGTGGCGAGTTGTTCGGACTCTGCATATAGCTGATGTGCTCGACGGGAAACAGCTCACACGCGCTCGCGTTGGTCGCCGAACAAGCCGGATCACCCTCGAATGCCGGACTGGAGAGCGTGAAGGCTTGTCCTTGCCCCCCGCCTGCGCTCGAAGCCGTTCCCGAGCTGGTGCCGCTCGACAGGTTCGCTGTCTCCGCTGTACTCGATGCGCCCCCAGCGCTCGAGCTCTGGCTCGCTGTCGCTGATGCATCGCTCGTGCTCGTCGGCCCCATGCCTGTCGTCCCAGGCGCGGTCGTCGCTGCCGCGGTCTGGCTGCCCGTCACACTGGCTGCAGTGCCGCTGGCGGTGGAACCACCGTCGGGCGTGTCTTGATTCGAACCGCAGGCGATCAGCAGGCTCGACGCGGCGCCCAAGAACCCCAGTTTTCCCCCCAAGCTTTGCCCAAGACGTTGAATAGACGACATGCGATTTCCGGATCACCAGAGCCCGCAGCCACGTGCGCGCTCGGCGTAATGCGTAGCTCGCGAAGCTGCCCTTCACAAACGCTATTCGCGCTGGGCGCCCACGAGCAGCGCATGCCGGGGGGACACTTTCACCCCCCGGGACACAGGTCAGTCCGGCGTGGCGACGAGCACGTACGTCTGGCCTGGCTCCGTCGGCAGGTCGTAGAGGACCGTGGGTTCGAGCACGACGTCATTCAGCATCGCCGACTCCGAGATGATCGGCTGCTTGACGCTGGGTGTCTCGAAGAAGGCATTCGGGTTCGTACCCGTGGCGGTCTGCAGTGCGCTGCCGTCGCTCGCTACCAATTCGTTCGGCACCCGAAGGCGGCAGTTGCCCCCGAGGTTGGAGCGAACGACGAGTTTGTCGACCTGCCCTGCCTGCCAGGTGAAGCCTACCTCGAAGCCGCCGTAGGCCTTGAGGCCCTTCACTCCGCCGGAGCCGGCCCAATCTTCGGGGAGGGCCGGCAGCACATGGATGGAGCCGTCATGAGACTGGAGGAGCATCTCCGCGATCCCGGAGGTGCAGCCGAAGTTCCCGTCGATCTGGAACGGAGGATGAGCGTCGAAGAGATTGGGATAGGTACCGCCGCTGTCTCCGCCGTTCACAGGATCCACCAGCTTGAGCTGGTCCTTGATCAACTTGAGCGCGTGGTCGCCGTCGAGCAGTCGCGCCCACAAATTCACCTTCCACCCCATGGACCAGCCCGTTGACACGTCACCTCGGTGAACGAGCGACGTGCGCGCAGCGTCGAACAGCTCCGGGGACGCATGAGGCGATACTTGGTTACTCGGAAAGAGACCGTACAGGTGAGACACATGACGGTGTGTGTCGTTCGGGTTGTCCCAGTCCTCGAGCCACTCTTGTAGCTGCCCGAAGTTGCCGATCTGCATCGGAGGCAAGCGATCGAGGATGTCACGGAATTCGTCCATCAACGCAGCGTCCACGCCGAGGAGCGTCGCTGCTCGAATGGTCTTGGAGAACAGGTCGTACAAGATCTGATTGTCCATGGTCGCGCCCGCACACACGGAGGTCGAACTCCCCGCGGGCACGTTCTCGGGGGAAATCGACGGACTCACCACCAGCCAGCCATGCTCGGGCTCCTCGATCAAGAAGTCCTGGTAGAACTCACAAGCCGACTTGAGGATGGGGTACACCGCCTCGAGGTGCTCGAGATCGCCGGTGTAGACGTAGCGCTCCCACAGGTGCTGCGATAGCCACGCGCTACCCATGGGCCACATGCCCCAGAACGCGCCGTCGACGACGCCCGAGATGCGCCAGATGTCGGTGTTGTGATGCGCGACCCAACCGTCGGCACCGTACATGGTCGCCGCGGTTTGCCGGCCGCTCTGCGACAGCTCTTCCACCATTTTCAGGAGTGGCTCGTGCAACTCGGACAGGTTGCATTTCTCGGCGGGCCAGTAGTTCATCTCGCTGTTGATGTTGATGGTGTGCTTGCTGTCCCAGGGAGGATTCGTCTGATCGTTCCATAGCCCCTGCAGGTTCGCCGGCTGCCCCCCGGGCTGCGAGCTCGAGATCAGCAGGTAGCGACCGAATTGGTAGTATAGCGCAGCAAACTCGGGGTCATCGGTCGCCGAAAATTGCGCGATGCGCTGGTTCGTCGGCAACGAAGAGGTCGAGTCACCGAGGTCGAGGGCAACTCGGTCGAAGTAGCTCCGATAGGCGGCTACATGCTCGGCTAGCAGATAGTCGTACGACTTGGCGTCTGCGGCAGCCAAGTATTCTGCGCTGCGCGCGGCTTCGTCGGCGCTCAAGGTCTCGTAGTCGACGAAGTTGGTCGCGATCGAAACCAGGATCACCGCGTCGTCGGCACCGGTGACGCTGATCCCACTCGATGTGGTCGTGGTGTTTCCGCCATTGGCCTCGACCTTCACCCGCGCGTTGAACTCCACTTGGCCCGTGACGCCCTCGTGGGAGCTGGATCGTCCGGTCATTTCCAGCGTGTCAGCACCGAGGACGCCGGTGGCATTCGCCAAGGGGCCATCGAGATCGACGGTGAAGCTGAGCCGTTCCGGCTGATCGGCGGAGAGTTTGACGACGAGGACCTGACCCGGCTGAGACGCAAAGACTTCGCGCGCGTAGGTCACGCCCGCGACCTCGTACCTCGCGCGGAACACTGCCTGCTTCAGATCGAGCTCGCGGTGATAGGCCGAATACCCTTCGTGGCCGGGAAACTCGAGCGAGAGGTCGCCGATGGGTTGGAACATCGAGCCGTGCAGCTGCGTCGCCGTCATGCTCTGATTGATCAGCGACTCGGCCTCGGAATACGCGCCATCGAAGATCAGCTGGCGGACGTTGGACAGGGCACCGAGCGCCTGAGGGTTGTCGTTCCGAGACGGACCACCGGACCAAAATGTGCTCTCGTTGAGCTGTAGTCTCTCGCGGGCGGGATCCCCAAAGACCATAGCGCCGAGCCGACCATTGCCGACCGGCAGCGCCTCGTTCCACACCCCCGCGGGTGCGTCGTACCATAGCGTCAGGGCTCCCTCCTCGATCTCCAAGTCGACCTCTCCCGCCCCTCCCCCGCCCGAGCTGGTGCTCGCACCAACACCCGTCGTCCCGCCCGTGCCAGTGACGGATCCCGCGGTGGTGAGCGAGCCGGCGGTCGTCGGTGATGCGCCGGTAGAGGCCGTCCCGCTCGTCGATGCCGCCCCGCTCGTCGATGCCGTCCCGCTCGTCGATGTCGAGCCATCCGTCCCCGACAGGCCGCCCAAGGCGCCTGCGCTGGTGCCGAGGGTGCCGCCGAGCGTGGACGCTGGGTCTTCGCCGCCTCCTGAACCACCGCAACCTGCCCAGGCGAGGCTCAAGCACCAGAATGGGGCACGCATCCAGAACTGTCGATGAATCACGAGGTCTCCTCCGAGGCTGAAGCGTGTGGGCTTCGAACGGAATCGTTTCCGACGTGATCCACGCTAGCCAAAGCCCGAGACCGAGCCAGGGGCGCAAATCACCCCCGCGCGCTAAAAAATTCCACGACGGCCCGGTCGCGCGCGCTCAGACTTCGCGCACGTACTGACCGACGTACACGACGACGCGCTCAGCGGGTTCAGCCGCCGACTCCCCCGCGTTGTACGCGTCGATGCGTTCGCGCAACTCTTCGACTTCACGGCGCAGGCGCGCCAGGGTCGAGACCGCCTCTTCTCGCAACGGATGGCCCTTGCCCACATCGAGCGTCCAGGTCGAGCCGCCCACGAGGTCACCGAGGCGCGCGCTGGCAGCCCCGTCGCCGAGCTTGATCGCCACCGCGGTGACCAAAGCCTGGAAGTGGTCGAGCACGGCGGCTTCCCAGCCGTGGGATTGGCCGAGCGGGACCTCGAAGCGGCCACTGGTGTAGGTCTGATCGTCCCCCTCACCCTCGCGATCGATATGACCCTGTGCCAAGAGGCGTTCGAGCGCCTCGCGACACTGCTCGCTGGTGGCGCGAGTTTGCTGCTCGACCTGCGCTCGAGTCAGCGGGCCCGCGCGGTACACGGTGAGCCACACGAGCCAGTCCAAAGCGCGCAGGCTATCCTGGTCCTCCGTCGCGAAATCGGCGGCGGCAGCCATGCGATACATGGCTCGATCGCCGCGACCCGCGCGGTACACCAACCCCGAGCTGACGAGGTCGTTCAATACCCCCGTCACGACATCGAGGTCGTCTTGCCCGAAGCGTTGATATACGGCCGTTGCGGCGATCGGTTCGTGTCGGCAGATGTGCCGGAAGACTGCTTCCCAAACCGTGCTGCCTTCTTCACTTTGACTCTGCCTGCAGGACCGCACCTTGCGATGATAGGTGCGGAGCGCCATGCCAAACATATCGGCAATGACTTTCTTGCTCACTCCCTGGCTCTGCAGCTCTTCGGAAAGGTCGAGGAAGACTTGGTTGGCCAGTTGCGCGACCGGCGTACGCACACCGCCAGCCGTGGCCAGCTGGGCGATGAAGACCATGGTCTGCTGGACGACGGCATCGATGAGCAGGTGGGCGTTCACGTGTCCTCGATCAATTCCCTCGAAAAGGGCCTCTCGATTGTCGCGCTGCCGCGCGGGGTGCGACCAGCGCAAAATCCGTCGCCGAAGCCATTCGGCGTGTCCCCGAGGGACGCAGGTTGCCAGCGAAGCCGCATCATCCGGTACTACATCGGAAGATTGCGGGTGTGCGCCCTGCGGGGACGGCGCCGGCGCCTGAGTCCATTGGCGACGACGGCGCCCAGGAGCAGCGTCGCCGCGACGGCGCCGCCACGCTGCGGTCCGACGCGACAGCCGCAAGCACTCGGGTCCTCGCCGTAAGAGCCGTAGGCTGCTCCGGTACTGCCGGTGTTCGTGCCAGCGCCAGGCCCGTCGGGCGACGCTCCTTCCACGCCGAGGGCATCGTCGGCCGTCAATGCGAGCACGGCATAGCCATCGACGATTCCCACGTTCTGAGGTGAGTGCGTCGACAAGTTCTTGGGCGACCCCCAACTGCCCGTCAACCACCCGGACGGCAGCGTCGCGGCATCGAAGTCCTCCCGCCACTCGACCTCGAACGCCCCGTCGACGTAGGCGGAGTACTGCACCCAGTCGATGTACTGGTACACCGGCACGACGCTCGGATCGAAGACCCCGCCGAAGCTGGCGTCGCCCGGCCACACGTTGAAGCGGATTTGCATGCCGGCAGTCGCGTTCTCGGCGTAAGCAAGCGCCGTGTCCCCGGTCTCGCGTCTGACTTCGACGTCGTCGACGAACCAGGCGATGCTCTCCGGGGTCCATTCATACTTGTACGTGTGAAATTCGCCGCACAAGTCCTGCGTGAGCACTGCGTTCTGCGAATGAACCGCCCCCGGGTTGCCGAAAAACGCATTGGTAACCAGGTGACAGTCAGCGTTGAGCTTTTCGAAATCGAGTTCGTTCCAGAAGGTTCCCGAGACTTCGGAACCGTCCTTCCACAAAAAGAACGAGCCCACGACTCCGGAGCCGGGCGCGTAGCGCACCCGAGCTTCGAATCGACCATAGTAGTAGGACTCAGCCGTATACAGCTCGGCGCTACCGATCGCGAGGGCGCTTTCGGCCGACGCGAGGACTCCCATGAAGCAAGCGAAGACGAGAGGCAGACGAATTTTCATATTTTTGGGTTCACCCCCGCAGAACTGGTGCCTGGGGTGGTTGCAGTGGACACGATGACTCAACGCCGCGCCAGTGCCAGAACTGGCAGCACCTGCGAGGCGGTTCGCGCGCCAGGCAGTTCTCATGCGGAGCTCTCGCCCTGGGTGACGTCGACCGCGAGCATGGCGGCGTGCACCTCGTATCTGGGCCGCAGCAATGTCATAAGTGGCATTGTCATCCACATTGACGACCCGCTATCATAGAGCCCGCTTCGGAATGAATCCGCTAGATCCGCCTCTCCTCCGTGTTTTGCTAGGGTGCCGCGGAGCGTTTCGGATCCGATCGTGGCAGGCGCTGCTGTCATTGACACTCATGACAGTCGCTTGTGGAGGGGAAACTGGGCCGAAGACTTCGAGCTCGAGCCATTGGCTTGCCTGCGAAACGGACCTGGAGTGCGTCAACCTCGCCGCGGGTGCGCGCTGCGGGAACGACGGCTTCTGTGCCACTTCTTCGGGCGAACGGCTCAAGCAAGAACTGGTGTACTCGGACGAGTTCGACGGGGCAACGCTCGACGCCGCACGCTGGAGCCACGAGGTCGGGGCTGGCATCCGCAACGACGAGGCTCAGGTGTACACCGATCGTGCCGAGAACGTGAAGCTCGATGCCGGGAACCTGATTCTCACGGCCCGCGCCGAACAATACGAGGGGGCGGCCTTCACTTCGGGGTCCGTGAACAGCCAAGGGCTCTTCTCTTTCACCTTCGGTCGCGTCGAAGCGCGCATCTCGGCACCCCTGGGCCAGGGCTGCTCGTCCGCGTTTTGGATGTTGCCCGAAGATCCGGCACCGAACGTGCGGAGCTGCGTGGACGGGGCGAGCTGTTACGACGGCACCTGGCCGGCCTGGGGCGACATGACCGTCGCCAACCAACAGAGCCAACTCCCCGGGCAAGTGCTCGGCACGGTGAGCTATGGCATCTGGGACGACGCTCTCGACGGCGTGACGCACGGGG
>JAICQQ010000204.1 GCA_025937785.1 Polyangiaceae bacterium | reverse complement strand
GTAAGGAATGGACTTCCCGGGGGTGGACTCCTCCCGGGGTAGGTCTTGTCCTAGTCGTTGATGTATCTTCCTATTGCTCACCTACCGTCTCCTGCCGGTTTTGACCGGCGATTACCTGAAACCACGCTCCTCAAACCGAATCTGAGTCGGAGCCTGAACCTGGAGCCAGAGCCCGCACCACATCCCAATCGCAAGAGGGTGATTTGGCAAGGTTCGCCTGAGTCAGCGGCATGGGCGAGTCGGCTCGCTGCGGATGCTTGGTGCACGACAGGCGGCCTGCCTCGACGGTCGCTGCTGGTGTGACGCTCGACAAGCACGCCAGCATGCATGGAGCTCCACGCGCTCGTCCGCGACAAGCACGGTGAAGCCGCGCAGACACGATCAGCGGCGTCGGCGAAAGCACCCCGAGATGCGCTCGAGGATGAACTCGCGTCCGTTTCGCGACAGCGGCGCCCGAACTCATCGACAAAGGTGCACTGCAGCCCATCCCGCTCGCGCGCCTCACGTCGCACCGAAGCCGCGCCGCGCTGGCGCGGAAGCTGGGCATGCGTCTTGCCTCTTGCTTCTCTCTACTCGAGGCGCGGCGGAAGAACCCCGGGGTGGGGGCATCGGGTGAATCCCCTAACAGCCATGCTCGACGTCCGGCAGCGACGCCCCGTTCGTCCGAATGATGTCGGCGTAGTGCCGCGCCGACTCTTTCAGCGTCCGCTTCTGCGTGGCGTAGTCGACGTGGACGAGCCCGAAGCGGTGCTTGTAACCGTGCGCCCACTCGAAGTTGTCGAGGATCGACCAGTGAAAATAGCCCTGAACCGGTGCGCCTTCGGCAACGGCGCGGCGAAGCTCGATCAGGTAACGGGTGATGAAGTCACTGCGGCCCGTGTCCTGCACCGTGCCATCGAGGCTCGGTTGATCTCGGCACGAGACGCCGTTCTCGGTGATGACGATGGGCAACTGGTAACGCTCGTGGAGCAACCGCGGCCCCCAATACAAGGCATCGGGGGTGATCGGCCAATCGAAGGCGCTCCGCGGGAACCCGTGCGGAACCGGCGCAAGCTCGGGCTTCCCGCCACGATCGCGCCGCACGAAATCGGCCGAGTAGATGTTGGCGCCCAGAAAGTCGAGCGGCGCGGCGATGGTCTCTAGATCGCCGGACGCGATCTCTGGCACTTCGCCCCCGTAGTAGGCGAGCCCATCTTCGGGGTAGCGACCCAAAATCACGGGATCGATCCACCAGGCGTTGGTGCGCAGGTTGTGGCTGTTCGTCTGGAACATGCAGGTGCGGAGCGCGTCCACGTCCGCGGGTTCACCCGGCGACGGCACGTAGGTGAGCGTTACCGGTGCATACCCCACACGAGTTTCGCGCACGTGCGCCCTGAGCGCGCGCACGGCCTGCCCGTGCGCCAACAGCACATGGTGGCACGCCCGCAGTACTTCGTGGAACCGCAGCTGGTCGCCGGGAGCGTGGCGGCCTTCGCGATGGCCGCCGTCGATGAACACCTGCGGTTCGTTGAAGGTCATCCAGACCTTGATGCGATCGCCGAAGGCGCGAGCGACGCGCTCGGTGTACTCGGCGAACCAGTGCGCGCTGTCGCGGTTCAGCCAGCCGCCGCGGTGATACAAAGCCAGCGGGTAATCCCAATGGAACAAGGTGACGTAGGGCGTGATGCCAGCTTCGAGCAGGGCGTCGAACAAGCGATCGTAGAAGTCGAACCCCGCTGGGTTCGACGCGCCGATGCCAGCAGGGATCAAGCGCGGCCACGAGAGGCTCAAACGGTAAGCCTGGAGCCCCAGCTCGCGCATCAAAGACACGTCTTCGGGGTAGCGATGGTAGTGATCACACGCTACCGCCCCGGTCTGCCCGTTGTAGATCTTGCCGGGACGCTCGCAGAACATGTCCCAAGTGCTAGGACCTTTGCCGTCGGCGTCCGCCGCACCTTCGATCTGGTAAGACGCCGCCGCGGCGCCCCACACGAAATCATCAGGGAACCCCGCCGCGCTCATGGCCAAGCTCGAAGGTAAAGCATGTGGGTGCAGGTGAGCGGGGACAGTCGGCCCCGTGGAACCCGCTCAGTTAGTGGAAAATCAGCCGTGGCGAAAGGCCAAAGGCGGTCGTCATCGGCGAGCGTTCTGAGTACAGTCGTAGGCATGGAAACCCGCGCACCGCGCCTCGCTCCTGAGGCCCTCGAAAAGCTTTCCCCCTCGACGATCGGCCTGTGCTTGCTGCTCGCGGCGTGCGGGGGGAAGGCCCCAGCCGCCACGCCGGAGTCGACACCTGCCGAACCCGAGGCTGCGGCCGTCTCCGACGACTCTAGTGAGGCTGCACCGAGCGAAGCGGACACGACCGACGCTGGAGCCACCGAAGAAGCGTCCGCTGCCCCGGCCGGCAACCCCAACGAAACCCGGGATGTCACGTACAAGATGACCCCTGATGGTCTGGAGATCGAGGTGGATGGGGTGATGTTCCAGCCGAAGGCCCAACCCGTCAAGGTCAAGGGGGGAGCTTGGGGCGTGAAGGTCACGATGACGGCGGAAGGCGTCGGGGACGGCCCGCGCTACCTGCTGAAGCCGAAGAACGGCGTGCTGGCGTTCGCCGGCTCCGTGAAACGCAAAGGAGCCGAGGAGAAGTTCGGCGACAAGCGCGACGGCGAAGAAAGCGTCGAGCTGGCACCGGGGGCCAAGCTCTCGTTCGACACTACATGGCCCAAGGAAGGTTCCGCGCTCTGGTGGGGCGACGAGCTGACGATCGAGGCCGGCCTCTGGGGCTTGGGGAAGAGCGCTGACGCGCTCAGGCCCGTGAAGCAGTTCTTCACGCTGAAAATGGTGGCCGGTAACAAGCCGCAGCCGGTCATGCAGCCGCCCGCGTCGGCACAGTAACTACTTGCCGAGATAGTTCGGTCGCCGCTTCTCGGCGAATGCGGCCAGCGCTTCTTTGCGGTCCTCGCTGGTCAGGCAAAGCTCGTAGCACTGCCTTTCCATGGCCAGGCCCGCGGACAGCGGCAGGTCGCCCGCTGCGGCAATGGCGCGCAGGGCGGATCGCTGGGCGATCGGCGCCCCCTCGAGGATCGGCTGGATGTACTCGAGCGTCTTCGGCAAGAGCTTGGCTGGGTTCTTGACCACGCGGTGGATCAAGCCGATCGCGAGCGACTGCTTGGCGCTGAGGCGCTGGCCGAGCAGGATCATTTCCTTGGCGCGAGCCTCACCCACGAGCCGCACCAGACGTTGGGTCCCACCCGCCGCGGGGATGATGCCGAGCGAGGTTTCAGGGAGGCCCAGCTCTGCGGAGGCGACGGCCACTCTGAGGTCGCAGCACATTGCGAGCTCCAGCCCCCCGCCGAGCGCCACGCCGTTGATGGCAGCGATCGTCGGAAAATGGGGCGCGCTCAACCAGCCGAGCTCACTCTCGTACAGATGCAGCTGTCGGCGGATCTGCTCGTCGCTCATCTCGCGCCGCTCTTTGAGATCGGCGCCGGCACAGAACGCACGCTCCCCAGCGCCCGTGAGCATCACCGCTCGGATCTCCGGATCTTGCACCAGCTTCCGCCCGGCTTCACCCAGCTCGATGAGCAGCTCGCGCGAGAGCGCGTTCATCCGCTCGGGGCGGTTCAGCGTGACGATCGCCAGGTGTCCCTGGCGTTCGAGCAGCAGCTGGTCGGTCATTTGCCTCGAGCTGCCTTCCGGACCCGCGAGCGCGAGGCTCTGGCTTTGGCCTTCGTGTAGGGAGCCTTCTTCGCTGTCCGCGGCTCCACCGCCGCCGTCGCGCCGGGCTTCTCGGACCCGCCGGGCCGCTTGCCCTCGAGCTTAGCCAGCTTGATGCGTAGCTCGGCTACCTCGCCGCGCAGCGTCTCGAGATCATCCACCAGCTTCTTGTGTTGCGCGCTCGTGCCCTCACCCAAATTTCGCAACGCTTCGCGCGCGCGGCGCGACACGCGACCGTCGAGCTCGCGTCGCAGATGACGCCGCAGCGCACTCTTGCCCTTCTCGTCGGCGAGCTCTTCGAGCGCGTCGATCGCGCTGATGCGCACGTGGGGGCCCGCGTCGTCGAGCAATCGCTCGAGATGTTCGCGAACCTTGCGCCCTTCGGAAAGCTGCGGCAATGCCGCGATCGCCGCGCGCCGGGCGCGTGTCGGCACACCATAGGCCGACATTTCGAATACCGCATCGAGCGCAGATTCGTCGCGCGTGCGCGCGAGACCGCTCAGCGCTCCCGCCCGGACCACATCGGCCCAAGACTCCTGGCCGAGCATGGCGACCAACCGACTGGCGGCCGCGGGCTGACGAGTCGCACCGAGCGCATCAGCCGCGGTGGATCGCACGAGATAACTGGGATCGGTCTTGCAGCGCTGGGTGAGCAAGCGAAACGCTTCGGGCGTCTTGAAGTTGCCGAGCGCGGCAGTCACCGCGCGCCGTACTTTCGGGTGCCGGCCCTTGACCTGAGGCACGAGCAGCCCGAAGGCATCCGCCCCCCGGATGCGGCCGAGAGCTTTGGCAGCCTCGGCGCGCACCATCCAGCTTTGCTGCTCGTCTGCGAGCGCCTGCCCAAGCGCTTCGATCCCGAGCATGTCATCTTTCTCACCCAAGCTGCGCGCCGCCATCCAGCGCATGCGCGCCGAGCTGCCACCTCGAAGCTGGGCGCGGAGGAAATCAGAGGGACTTGCGATCGAGAGGCTGCCAATCAACCGAAAGTCCGGGTCTACCTCGACCCACAGCGGACGGGTCTCACACGGCACGACCAGGGCATCGCTGGCGCTGTCGATGTGACGCTCGTGCAACGTGACATGCTTGTCCGCGTGCACCACACGGATCGAGATCGGCAAGCTGAACACCGCAGTTTCTCCGGTTTTCTGCGTCTGTTTGAGCTGCACCACGAGCACGCGGTCGTCGTAGCTGACCTTGATCTTCAGGACCGGGTGCCCCGGGCGAAATACCCATTGGTCGAAGAACTGCTCGAGCGAGCGGCCGCTCGCTTTCTCGAGCGCACGCATTAGATCGTTGGTCTCGACGATGCCACCGGCGTTCGCGGTCAAATAGCCGTTCACGCCCGACCAGAACACCTCGTCGCCCAGTTGTCTGCGCAGCTGGTGCAACACCAGGCCGCCCTTCTCGTACAGGTGTCGGTCGAAGAGATCGATGGGTTCTTGATAGTCTCTGCAAACGATCGCGCGCTCGTAGCGACTGCCGGCTTCGCTCAAGTAGGTGTCGACGTCACCCGCGACGCCGTACTCGTACTCGTCGCGACCCAAGCGGTGCTCGCGCTCGACGTGTTCGAAGAAGGTCGCGAAACCTTCGTTCAGCCAGGCGTGCGACCAGTCGCGGCACGTCACGTAGTCACCGAACCATTGATGGGCCAGTTCGTGAGCCACCAGATCGTTCGAGGTGATGTCGAGCGCCGCGCGTTCATCGAGCAAGATATGCTCGTACATCGTGGTGGCGGTCGTGTTCTCCATCCCGCCGAAGATGAAGTCGCTGACGACGACCTGCGCGTAGCTGTCCCAGGGATAGGCCACCCCCGTTAACTCCGAAAAAAGCCTAATCATTTTCGGCGTATCTGCGAACGCGCGCCAGCCGTCGGCTTCACGCCCTTTGGGCACGTAGTAGGTGACCGGAACTGGAGCCGCGTGCCCGCCCAATGTCACCGCCTTGTCCTCGAGCACGGAGAACTGCCCGACCACCAGCGTGACTAGATAGCTCGGGTGGGGCTGATCGAGGCGAAAGTGGTAGCGCCACACGGCGCGCGCAACCTTGGGCGTCTCGCTCGCGACCAAGCGACCATTGGAGAGCGCCACGAACCCGTGGGGAACCTCGACGCGCATCTCCGTCGTCATCTTCACGTGCGGTTTGTCTTGGCAGGGAAACCAATGGCGGGCGTCCTCGTCCTGACACTGGCTCCACACTTGCACGGGCCTGCTCGCGACCTGCTTGTCGGGTGACAAGAAGTATAGGCCGCGGCGGGGCTTCGCCGAGTACTGGATCACGACGTTGGCCCGCTTCACGTTCTTCGGGATCGGAACGCGCAGCTGTTCGCCGTCGTACTCGTAGGCGGGTTCGCTTTCCTTGCCGCTGACGACGAGCGACAGCTTCGTGATGGCGAAGCCGAGCGCGTCCAGCACCAGCACGTGGTCGAGCGGACTCTCACGACGAACACTCAACGTAGCGCTGCCGGAGACCGACTTGTGTGCGAGGTCGAGCGCGAGGTCGAGCGCGAGGTGTTCTGTCACGAAGGGCCGCGAGCGCTCGTACTTTCTCGTGGTACCGGACAGGGCGAAAGGGGCTCCAGCACATGCGCACCGACTGTGATTGCGACGGTTGGATGCCATCTAACCGTGAGATAGTGAATTAGTGGTTCGCCCGCAAGCACGCTGACGCAGACCCGGAGATTTCCGGAAGTGTCGGACGGCAACGCAAGCAACCGGAAGCGACGCTTCCCAGGCATTTGCGGGACGCGCGAAGCAGGGCGGGCGTGGTGCCTGCCAGCCGGGCGGCAATCGACTACAGTGGGAGTGTGTCGCACACGCTCATCGGCGAGGTCCTGCGGGTCACCTTCGAGAACGAAGAGACGGGCTTTCGCGTGATCAAGCTCGGCAAGGTCGAAGGCAAAGCGAGCGACACCCCGATCGCCGCGGTGGGCAATTTCCCGGCGGTCGGCCCGGGCACACGCGTCCGAGTCACGGGGACCTACGTCGAAGACAAACGTCACGGCAAGCAGTTCAAGGTGCAGAGCTTGGTCGAGCTCGCCCCCGATACCATCAAGGGGCTGGAGAAGTACCTCGGCTCGGGCGTGCTGCCGGGTGTGGGCCCCGGCTTTGCGAGCCGCATCGTGGCGAAGTTCGGGATGGATAGCTTGTCGGTGCTGGACAACGAGCCCGAACGGCTGGCGTCCGTCCCGGGCCTGGGCGAGCGACGCGTGCACGAGATCAAGGACGCGTGGCAAGCGCAACGACAGGCCAGCAACCTGATGCTGCTGCTCCAGACACACGGCGCGTCACCACGGCTCGCGCTCGCGATCGTGAAGCGCTATGGCGACCGCGCAGCGGAGATCGTTCAAACGTCACCCTACCGGCTGGCGCTGGACGTGCGCGGCGTCGGCTTCAAGACTGCCGACCGCATCGCACGTTCGCTCGGCATCGCCGGCGATCATCCTGAGCGCGCGCAAGCAGGGCTAATGCACGAGCTGCGCGAAACCAGCGATCAGGGCCACGTCTGCGTCACGCGCGGCGCCATCGTCGACCGCGCCGCTGCGATGCTCGCGATCGACGCCGCGCACGTCGAGGCCGCGGTCGAGGCGCTGTGGGCGCAGGAGCGCGTCGTAGTCGAAGGCGAGCTCGTCTATTTGTGGCGGCTGCACCGCGCGGAATCCGAAGTGGCGGTGGCGATCGACCAGCTCTTGAAAGCACCCGGGCACGCGCTCACGGGGCTCGAAGCCGCCCTCGTACGCTTCGAGAAGCAGCGCGGCTTCCGGCTGGCGGACACCCAGAAGCGAGCCGTTGCGCTGTGCGCCACCGAAAAGGTCTGCGTCATCACGGGCGGTCCGGGCGTAGGCAAGACCACGATCGTTCAGGCCATCGTGAGCGTGCTGGCGGGCGCCAAGCTCAGGTTGCGTTTGGCGGCACCAACGGGGCGCGCCGCCAAACGCCTGTCCGAAGCGACGGCTTGCGACGCGAGCACCCTGCACCGCTTGCTCGAATACGATCCACGCTCGCTCGTATTCCAACGCAACCGGGACAACCCTCTCGAGGTCGACGCGTTGATCATCGACGAGGCTTCGATGGTCGACCTGCCGCTCGCCGCTGCGCTGCTCGAGGCGCTGCCGACTCACGCGCGCCTGGTGATCGTAGGTGACAATGACCAGTTACCGTCGGTGGGCCCCGGTGCCTTCCTGCGGGATCTGCTCGAGAGCGGCGCGGTCCCCACGATGCGCCTCAACGAGATCTTCCGACAGGCCAGCGAAAGCGGGATCGTGAAGAATGCCCACCGCATCTTGGTCGGTGAAGTGCCCGAGGGCGCTACGGACGCCGCCGGCGACTTCTTCGTGCTGGCTCGCCGCGACCCCGAAGAAGCCGCCGACACCATCGTGAAGCTGGTCGTGGAGCGCATGGCCGAGCGCTTCGGGCTCGACCCCAAGCGCGATATCCAAGTTTTGACTCCGATGCACAAGGGCGCCGCCGGGACGGAGGCGCTGAACCAGCGCCTGCAAGCAGCGCTGAACCCGGGTACCGAGGGGCTCGCGCTGCGCGGGCAGCAGCTCCGAGTCGGTGACAAGGTGATGCAAACGAAGAACGACTACGACCGCGATGTTTACAACGGCGACGTGGGTGTCGTATCGAGCGTGGCGTCGGAAGCCCGCGCGCTGAAGGTCCGCTTCGACGGCCGCGAGGTGAGCTACGAGGATGCCGCGATCGAGGCGCTGACGTTGGCCTACGCCGCGACCGTCCACAAGAGCCAGGGCAGCGAGTATCCCGCCGTGGTGATCCCGCTACTTACCAGTCATTTCGTGATGTTGTCTCGGAACCTGGTGTACACCGGGGTCACGCGCGCCCGGCGCGTGTGCGTGCTGGTGGCGGATCCGAAGGCGTTGTCGCTGGCGCTCGCGGAAACGCGCCGCGAGCAGCGCAGCACGCGGCTCGCGCACAGGCTGAGGCTCTTGACTCAGCGGCGCGCCGAGGCGCCTCGGCTCACGGAACGTTGAAGCTCTTCGACACGGTCACCGCGCTGCCGCTGAATGGGGGCACGCGAGCGCCGCGGAAGCGCGAGGCCACGCAACCACCGACGGAGGTGCCGCCGAACTTGCCGCCAGAAACGTTCGCGCTGGTGACGCGACCGCTCGGAGCAAAGGTCACGATCGCCTTGCCGCTGCCCGTGGGTCCACCCGGGACCTTGCAACCTGCGGCGTTCGCGGCCGCGGACGAGAGCGCCGAGATCGCAGCGGACTTGTTGAAGGGCGCCGCGTTGGCGTCGGCCTTGGGAGCGTCGGGTTTGGGCGTCTTCGTCGCGGTGGCTTCGGCCTTGGTGCCGGTCGCGCTAGCCGTGGTCGACTTCGTAGCGGTGGCCGCTGCGGCGTCGGGCGCCTTCTCGGCGTCAGCCTTCGCCGTTTCTTCAGCAGGCTTCTCTTCCTCGGCTTTCTCTTCCTTCTTCTCCGCGGCTGCTTCGGCCTGCTTGTCCTCGGCCGCATCCTTTTCGTCGGCCTTGGCCTGCTTCTCGTCTGCCTTGGAGCTGCCTTCGCGGGCTTTGGCGGGCTCCTCTTTCTCGAGGCCCGCCTGTTCACCGCTTTCGTCCTTGTCCGAGCTGGACCCACCCAGAGCAAAACCGACACCACCGACGGCGAGGAGCAACACCAAGACGCCGGCCGCAATCATGATCAGCTTCGAACGATCGAGACCAGCCGCGGGCGCCGGTGCGCCCGGCGCGCCACTCGGGGCCAGCGAGATCTTCTTGGGTTTCTTGGGCTCGGGAGGCGGGGGAGCGAAGAGGGCTGCGTTTTGATCGAAGCCGCCGCCGAGGCTGAGGCTGGGCGCAGCGCTCAAGCCGAAGGGGTCGTCGTGACGCGTCGCTGCGGCAGCTGCCGGGGCGGGCGCCGGCCCGGCGAAGCCAGCCTTCAATGCATCGAGTGAGAAGAGCACCGAGCTTTCGTTGCGGGCGCCGGTCGCCTTGCCATCGCCACTCGGGATCACCATGGGCGGCGCGGCGATACCGGTGTCGTCTTCGCCACCTGCTGCGGCGACCCCGCCGAACAGATCCCCGCGCCTGCCCGAGGCTGCGGCCCGCGGTGCCGCGGACTTCGCCGCGAACGGCGACTTGCCGACGGGAGGACTGAACGTGTCGGGAGCAGCCGAAGCCGTCACCAGACGTGCGAGCTCCGGAACTTCCAGGATCGGCTTCCAATCGTCGAAGCCGGGCTTGTAGATATAGGCGTCGTCCGTCACGACCCCGCTGCGCCACGCCGCGACGATTTCGTCGGTGGTCATGTCGCGGCTGTCGGTCTCGCTGAGATTGACCGACCAGCGTTCGACCGCCGCGCCGAGCGGAGCGGCGCCGGGGAAGGCCGCTTGTGCCGAAGCAAGGCCCGTGTCGTCGGGTGCATCCGGCACGTCGGAGTATGCGGGTGCGTTCTCGCTGTCCGAGCTCGCGCTACTGCCATCGATGGACAAACCGTCTACGACGATCGGACTCTTGCAACCCTTGCAGCGGATCTTCACCCGCTTGCCGCGAACCTTGTCGTCCTTGATGGTGTACTTCGAGCCACAAGACTCGCAGGTGACCTTCATGTTCTTTCTGTGTCTCCGGGAAGTCGCACGGGCAGCCACACCAGGCTACTCACGACGGATAGAAAGGATACCAAACTTCGACCTGCGACCCAACTTGCGGGCGCGGCCGGGCGAACGCACAGAGGTGTCTAGCGCGACTGTGAGCGGCCCGCTACCTGTTCGAGGGGAGGGTGGGTTCAGTTCACCGGCACCAAGGTCGCTCCGTCTTTGCCGCAGAATTCGGTCACACCGGGGTACTGGGTCCCACAGATAGGGCAAATCTTGTTGGTGGGGGGCGGCGGCATGGAGCTGGCCGCGGGCGGAACGCTGCCCCCGACGAGCCGGGTCGCGTCTTCCGTGCAGAATTGCTCGTCGCCAAAGAAATCGCGACCGCAGGTCGGGCACCGCTTCGGCAACCCCGTTGCCGCACCGGGCACGAACTGCAGGGCCAACGCCGCTCGGGCGCGATCTTGGCGGCGGCGGCGCTGGACCAAGAACAGCCCCAATACGCCCACCGCCAACGCCAGCGCCCCGCTCACGGCGACCAGGGTGATGCGCCGGTCGCTCCCGCCCTGAGATACCACCGTTTTCGACCCGACGGAGCCGCTCACCAGCGTCGTAGCGGCAGCTTCCTTCGACTCGCCAGCCTCGTTGAAGCCGCGCTGAGCGAGCAACGCCTCGTAGCGATCTCGTGAAACGACCTCGATCACCACGTCCACCGACTCGCCCCCGACGCTCACGTTCAGCTTGACCTCAGCGTCTTTCGCGTCGGGTTTGACGGTGATCGTACCGTTGGCGCTTAGCGAAGCGGCTTCGCTGCCGGCGACAAACTCCCACGCGGGCCGTTTGTTGAGCGTGCAACCTTTCTGATCGAGGACGCTCGCGCGAAACGTAAAGGTTTCACCCGCCCGCATCAGTTTGCGTGCCGGACGGACTTCGAGGCGCGCCGGCGGACCCGGCGTCGCGCACGGGCCGCTGGTCGGCTTCGGCTGGGACGGATCCGTGGGCTCGATTCCAGCTGGCAGCTCGCTGCTTTCGGGCGATTTCTCTTGGGTTTTTGGCGCTTCCCCCTGCCGCTGCACCAGGCGTAAGCTGCGCGTGCGACGGACCGAGGCCGTGCAATTCTGCCCCTTGATCACGAACTGATACTGCCCCGTCTCGTCGAAGCTCATCATGTCATCAGTTGCAGACAACGTGGTGACAACCGTCGCCTGACGGGGGTCGCTGTCGGATGTCTTGCACACGTTTCGCCACCCGCGAGTACCTGCGGAGTGACTGCGCCGCGCCAAGCCCGGATACTGCTCCCAGCACTCCGTGGTCGACCACGTGCGCCCGACACCGGAAATACTCAGCTCACTTCCTGATTGGCTCACAGTTACCTGGCCCGCGCCGCTGCCACCGCCGCTCGGCCGCGGCCCGCAGGCCGTTCCCCACTGCCCGATGTTCCATTGCACGTGCATGGCAGAGGCAGACCATTGTCCTGAAAGCGTCGGTTGGTTCTGCGCCCACGCATTCGATGGATAAAGGACGACCGCGAACAGCAGGAACCAGAGACGCTCGCGCACCGAGGGAGAGTCTAACTCGGTGAGCGCAATGACACGCCACAGCAAATGCGTGCTCGCGTCAGCTTTCCGAGCCCGGCGTGGATTCCGAGCGCTAACTCGGCCATTAGGCCGAGACTCGCAAAATGCTCCAGGGGGGGTTTACCTCCAGTAAAAGCCCGAGTTGAATCAGGGCTCGTGTCAGAGCGATCGGGATTCGAGTGCCTCGAGCACGCCGTGTGGCGTGCGGGGTCCAGCGTATTTGACACACGATTTTTCCGGATGTTAGCGTGCAAGTTAACGCCGGTTCACTCCAAATTTGCTGCGTTTTCGAACGGTTCCACAGGGTAGTCCCCACTTAGGGAGGCATTAGATGCGCTGTTCATTCAGCATTCGACGATGGTTCAGGGGTGTTTGCGTGACAACGCTGGCGTACGCCGCGCTGACGATCTCAACAGAGGCTCACGCTCAGGACGAGCACCCCCGCGTCGCCGACGAAGACGCCGGCATGGACACCCATTTGTTCCGTCCAGCGGTGGACTCCAAAGGGTTCTTCTACGTCAACGGCACCGACATCATTGGCAAGAACGACGTCAGCTTCGGGCTGGTGCTCGATTGGGGCCGCAACATTCTGAGGACCAGCGACAGCGACATCCCCAAGACCATCGACGAAGACGGCGACCCGATCGATTGCGAGGACGTTCCCTGCGAAGGACCGGACGGCGATGACTTTCTCGGCATGAATCGCGGAGGTAACGACGGCACCGGCGTCAATGCGCTGATCCGCGACTCATTTCAAGGCACGTTTCACTTCAACTACGGCGTGCTGAATCGCGCGGTGGTCGGCGCGACCGTTCCCGTGATCTTGATGAGCGCGGACAACGCGTACAACCTGCAGGGGCTGGACGGAGATCCCTACGACTCCGGGCAGCTCAGCGCCCAAAAAATCAGCGGGTTCGCCCCGCACGTGAAGGTGCGCCTCACGCGCGTCGACCAGACCATCGGCGTAGCGGCGATCCTGCAAGGTGGCTGGACGTTCGGTGACGCGCAGCGCGATCTCGGCGGCGAGCCTGGCTTTTGGTACTGGCCGCGCATCGCCGTCGAGAACCATTTCGGCGCCGCGCGCCGCCTGAAGATCGGTCTCGACGTCGGTTATCGTGGCCACACCGGAAAGAACGCTTCGTTCGGCACGGCCCCCTGGGACCCCGACGACAAAGTCCTCGAGGAAGGCGACCTCGAGTACGGCAACCTGATCACGATGGGCCTCGGTCTCAGCTATCGCGTCTTCGACGAGATGGACCTGGTCGGTGAGACCTACGCCACGCAGTTGTTGAACAGCGAGACCGATGCAGGGCACCTGTTCAGCCAAGAGTTCTTGGGCGGCATCAAGCTGTTCGTCGAGCGCAACAGCTACCTGATGATGGGCGCCGGCAGCCGCACGTACTCGACGGGCTTTCAAGCCGCCGATCTGCGTGTCGTGCTCGGTTTCATCTTCGAGCCCTCGATCGGCGACCGCGACGGCGACGGATACAAGGACGACGAGGATCAGTGCCCCGACGAGCCCGAAGACTTCGACGGGTTCGAAGACGAAGAGGGCTGCCCCGATCCGGACAACGACAACGACGGCATCCTCGACGTCGATGACCGCTGCCCGAACATCCCCGAAGACTTCGACGGGGACGAAGACAAGGACGGCTGCCCCGAAGGCGATCGGGAAGAAGATCGCGACGGCGACGGCATCCCCGACTCCAAGGACAAGTGCCCCGACGATCCGGAGGACAAGGATGGCTTCGAAGACAGCGACGGCTGCCCGGACCCGGACAACGACAAGGACGGCATCCTCGACGTCGACGACCAGTGCCCGAACGATCCCGAAGACAAGGACGGCTTCGAGGACGAAGACGGTTGCCCCGATCCGGACAACGACAAGGACCAGATCCCCGACGTCGAGGACAACTGCCCGTTGAAGCCGGAGACCTACAACGGACACGAAGACGAAGACGGTTGCCCGGACAAGGGCCGCGTCATCATCGAAGGCAGCGACATCGTGATTCTGGACAAGATCCAGTTCGCGACAGGGAGCGTCCAGATCTTGCCCGAGTCGATGCCGATCGTCGAAGCGGTGGCCGCGACCTTGAAGGGACACCCCGAGTTCCTCATTGTCGAAGTCGCCGGACACGCCGACGAACGCGCGTCCGACGCTTACAATCTAAATCTCACCAAAGGCCGTGCTCGTTCGGTGGTCGCAGCGCTGCAGCAGCGCGGCATCGCGGCGAAGCGCCTCGTGTCGCAGGGCTACGGCGAATACTGCCCGGTCGACAAAGCCTCTAACCCCGCTGCTTGGGACAAGAACCGCCGCGTTGAGTTCAAGGTGGTCAAGACCGACGAAGGCATGACCGGCGTCGCCCGCGGCTGCGACGAAGCTCGCGCCAAGGGCATCACCCCGCCCGTCGTGAAGGAGTAGCGGCAGGGGCGCCGAGGGTCCGCGTCACGCGGGCCCTCGGTCTCGAACGCCGTTCAGTAGGGATCGGACGGCGCGGCGGGCGCTGGCGCCACCGGCGCGGGTGCAGGCGCCACCGGCGCGGGTGCAGGCGCCACCGGCGCGGG
>JAICQQ010000391.1 GCA_025937785.1 Polyangiaceae bacterium | reverse complement strand
TTGCCCGCGCAAGCGAGAGGACGCCGGTGGGCGCGGGGCTAGTGCGGCAGGTCGGCCTCCTTGCGCCAGTGGGGTTGAAGCAGGACGCGGTTGACCTGTTTGAGGTCGACGGTTTTGGTGCGGTCGCGCACGGCCTCGAGCATGGCGCCGAGGCAAAGATTTTTGGCCCGGCGCAGGACTTCCGCATCAAGGCCGAGTAGGTGACGCGGTTTTTGATGTCCTCGTTGACGGTCAAGGCGAGGCGGCTGAGCAGCTCCGGCTGTGCGACGAGGACGAGGCAGTGGTTCTTGGGGAAATCTTCGAAGAGCAGGCGGATACGGCGGAGGGCTGGCACATCCATCAAGTGCGCATCGTCGATGATGGGCGCGAGCATCTTGCCGGCGCTGTTGAGGCGCCGGGCTTCTTCGATGAGGCGCTGTTCGCAGCGGAAGTTGGCACCGTCGGTTTCGATGTGAAAGGCCTCGCACAGGATGCGGAGGGTCGAGTGGTAGGTGTGCAGCGTCCGGTTGACGACGGGAGTGATGATGCGCTTGGGGTCGTGCTGGCAGAGTGCGTGTTTGATGACGCTCTTGCCGGTGCCGGGCTCGCCGACGATGACGCAGAGCCCGCCCTGCTGGCAGTGGACGCGCAGGATATCGAGGACTTCCCGCTGGTAGTTCGAGCCGTGTCGGTGATCGCCAGATCCCGCGCCGGATCGGTGAAGGCCGCGGGGGCGTGACCGAGGCCGTTCACCATTCACCGGTGAAGATCTGGGCCAGGATTCAGGGGGCAGCGTAGAGGAGCGCGCCCGCCAAAATTAGTGAAAGCCCAGGGCGGTAACCCTAGGCTTTCAGGAGTTCTCCTTCGTCAGGAGGACCGTGAGGTCATCACGGTTCGCGCTCCATGTCCAGAAAACGGCGGCATGGAGTTTCTTGTCGTCGTCGGAGTATCGGCTCGACTATTGCGAGCGGTGTCGGGTTCAGCTGCGTTTCTGCGGCCGCTGCGATCGGGGACAGAGGCTGTGCGTGGAATGCAAGCCAGTGCGCCGACGTGAGTCGCAGCGTCGTGCGGCTGCACGGTACCGGGTGAAACCGCGCGCCCGACGGCTCCACGCGGCACGACAGGCTCGCTACCGCGATCGGGTCCGGGACAAGTTCCCTGCTCAGAAAGTGACGCATCACCCGATGACAGAAGCCTCGCGCCCGAGCATGTCATCACTGTCGCCGACGGTTCCTGTCGGCAGAAAGGACGACGATGACGTTTCAGTTCACAACGTGGGGCGCTGCTCCATTTGCGGGGCACCGCTCCCGCCCTGGGCTCGGCGACGGGGCACTCGCGAGCGACGGCGGGGCCAAACGCGAGCTCCCCGGGTTCCACGCGGCCCCCCCGGCTAGGGGGGGACGGCCATGATCTCCAAGGAGATAGAAGCGGAAATCCTTCGCCTGTACCACGGTGAGAAGTGGCCGATCGGGACGATCGCCAGTCAGCTCGGTATCCATCACACCACTGTTCAGCGCGTGCTTCGGCACACCGGCGTCGACTCGAAGGTGGTCGCACCTCGGCCGTCGATGGTTGACCCGTTCGTGCCGTTCATCGTCGAGCAGCTCCAGAAGTATCCCGGGCTCCGCTCCAGCCGACTCTTCGTCATGATCAAGGAACGCGGTTACCCTGGTGGGCCCGACCACCTGAGGCGCCTGGTCGGAAGGTTCCGTCCAAAAAAGCCCGCCGAGGCGTTTCAGCGCCTGCGTACGATGCCTGGCGAGCAAGGCCAGGTCGACTGGGCCCACTTCGGCAAACTGCAGATCGGTCGCGCCCTGCGCGCTCTTTGGGCGTTCATCATGGTTCTCAGTTATTCGCGGCGGATCTTCCTGCAGTTCTTTCATGGTGCTGCGATGCCGTTCTTCGTGCGGGGCCACGTCGAGGCCTTCTCCGCGTTTCAAGGTGTCCCTCGTGTCCTGCTCTACGACAATCTCAAGAGTGCTGTCCTCGAGCGCCACGGTGACGCAATCCGGTTCCACCCAACACTGCTCGAAATGGCAGCGCACTATCGGTTCGAGCCACGTCCGGTCGCCGTCGGTCGCGGCAACGAGAAGGGCCGCGTCGAGCGCGCGATCCGCTACGTTCGCGAAGCGTTCTTCGCAGCCCGAAGCTTCACAGACCTCGCTGACCTCAATCGCCAAGCTCTAGAATGGTCGTCCACGGAAGCGTTCGACCGTTCGTGGGTCGAGGATCGTTCGCGTACGGTGCGACAGGCGTTCGAGGACGAGTGCGGCGTTTTGCTCCCGCTGCCCTCGGAGCCTTTCCCCGCCCACGAGCGAGTCGAGGTCGAGGTCGGAAAGACGCCCTACGTTCGCTTCGACCTCAACGACTATTCCGTGCCCCACGACCGGACCCGCCGCACCCTCGTCGTGTTTGCCGATCTCGACCAAGTGCGCATCGTGGATGAAAACAGCGTCGTCGCGGTCCACGCTCGCTGTTGGGATCGCGGTCAACAGCTCGAGGTGCCCGAGCACATCGAGCGTCTCGTCGAGCAGAAGCGCCGCGCCCGCGAGCATCGCGGCCTCGACCGACTCGCGCGCGCTTGCCGTAGCAGCCAAGCATTCCTAAAAATCGTCGCAAAGGACGGCGGTAACGTCGGCAACACGACGGCACGCCTGCTCCAACTGCTCGACGCTATCGGTGCCGCAGAGCTCGAGGAAGCCCTCGTCGAGGTCCTCGAGCACGATAGCATTCACATCGGGGCTGTACGACAAGTGGTCGATCGCCGTCGCTCGACCCGCGGGCTGCCACCGCCCGTCTCCGTCCCTATCGCCCGCGGTGAGCACGCAGACATCGTCATCACACCGCACTCCCTATCCACCTACGACTCACTCAAGAAGGACCAAACCCATGACTGATGTCAATCCCGACGAGCTCAAATCCAGACTCAAAGCACTCGGCCTCTTCGGCCTCCTCGCGTGCTGGGACCACATCGCCGACAAGCCTTGGCTGCAAGAAGTTCTCGCCATCGAGGAGCGCGAGCGTAAGAAACGCAGTCTCGAGCGACGTCTCCGCCACTCTCGCGTCGCATCGTTCAAGCCGATGGCCGACTTCGACTGGGCTTGGCCCAAGAAGATCGACCGCGAGGCAATCGACGAGTTGTTTACGCTCACATTCATCAAGGCCGGCCACAACACCGTTCTGGTGGGTCCCAACGGTGTCGGAAAGACCATGATCCTCAAAAACGTCGCCCACCAGGCCGTTGTGCGGGGCCACAACGTGCGTTTCGCCACCGCCAGCGACATGCTCGCCGACCTGGCGGCCCAGGAGTCCTCTGCAGCGCTTGCGCGACGCCTCCGACGCTACACCATGCCCCACCTGCTCTGCGTCGACGAAGTGGGCTACCTCTCGTACGACAACCGTTACGCCGACCTCCTCTTCGAGGTCGTCACTCGCCGCTACGATGCACAAAAGCCACTTCTGCTCAGCACCAACAAGGCGTTCTCCGAGTGGAGCGAGGTCTTCCCTCACGCCGCCTGCGTCGTCACGCTAGTCGACCGCCTGATCCACCGAGCCGAGGTCATCGAGATCGAAGCCGAGAGCTACCGCCTCAAAGAGGCCAAGGAGCTCAGCGCAGCCCGCTCCAAACAGCGGCGCGGAAAAAAACAGTAACCCCGACTTCACCGGTGAACTTCACAGGCACCGGTGCGCTTTTCACCGGTGAAGTTCACCGAATTCCCGCGGGTCCGCGCGATCATCAACAAGCCGTGATCGACGTAGAGGCACTCGCACAAGCCGCGCTTGTACAGAGCGCTCTTGAAGGCTCCGAGTAGCATCTCAGTGTTGTCGGCGAGGAAGAATTCGCCGTGGCAGCAGACACGGCTGGCGTCATCGAGAAACGCAATGAGCTTGGCTTGCACCTTGCCAGCGCCATGGCAGACGTAGGGGCCAAACATCGTGTCGGCCTGCCAGAGCTGATTGGCGTGGGCCTTGGCGAAAGCCAGCCGGTGCTTGTTTTCGACCTCGGCGTCGGGCTTGAGCAGCTCGTGCGCGGTGACGATACGGCGGAAGGTGTTCGGGGCGACGCGCTCGCGCCTGAGCAGCCCTTCTCGATGCAGGCGCGGTAGACTGCAGCCACATTGTGCGGGCCGCGAAAACAGCCGCGCACTTGCTCGATGGCTTCCAGCACCTCCTCGGGCGTCATCTTGCGCGTCTTGCCCTTGTCCGAGCGGGGCACGGGCAACACCGTGGTGGTGCCGTCTTTCTTGTAGCGTGAGTACCAGGTCTGGATGGTGCGCCACGTAAACTGCAAGCGCCTGCCGTCCTCGTCGACAAAGGCTTGCTCGCTGACGTGGCGGATGCGGGCCACGTTGGTCGTTCCCGGCGCTGACTCGATCGCACCCAAGACGCGCATCTTCAAATAGCTACTGACACGTTTCATTCGCTGCTCCTTCGGGCGCAGCTCGCGCCCGCCCGGAGGGAATAGACCGGTCTGGTAACGGCCCCCGATCGCCGTCTCGTGTTGTTGGAGACTTGTGTCGCGAACTGGCTGTCGCGCTACGAGCCCAGTTCGGTCGTCGAGGTGGCGCGATTTGCACAACACCTGCCGCGCGATCGGTGGGTTGGCCGCTAGAGAGCTAGAGAGCTAGAGAGCTAGGCGTCGAAGAGGCGGCGCTGTGAGTGTACCTGAAAGGCTGCGAAGAGATCGGCCTCGCGGTCACCCAGCACAGCCGCGAAGTGCGCGAGGAGTTGCGCCAAGGGCTCGCGCTCTGGGCACGCTGGCGCCGGCACCTCCGCCGATGAGCGTGCGCACGAAGTTCGAGGGAGTCGTGCGCACGTTTTGTGAGGGACGGTGGACGGCAGTTCAGAAGGAGGCGTCATCGTCGTCGTCGACCGGGAGTGGTCCGATGGCCCGCTGGACGGCGGCGCTGTAGAGGCGG
>JAICQQ010000245.1 GCA_025937785.1 Polyangiaceae bacterium | reverse complement strand
TTCGCCGGCGTTCACCACTACCACCGCAGGATTCCCCCGAAGCTCGTCGAGCGCCCGCGACAGCCCGGCCAAATCCACCCGGCCGAACCCATCGCTCGCAAAACGCCGGAGCTGGCCCCGCCCGATCCCCAGCATTGCCAGCGCTTTCAGCGTGCTCGCATGCACCAAGCCCGAGCTGAACACCGGCAGTGGCGGCGCGCCTCCGAGCCCCACCTCCGAGACGTCGAACCCCTGCGCTTCACCCCACCACTGGCGCGCCGCTGCGAGGCAGGTGAAGTTGGCCATGGTCGCGCCCGTCACCATCACCCCCGCGAAACTCTCGGGCAGCCCGAACATCTCTTTCAGCCAATCGAGGGCCTGTCGCTCCATCTGCACGGCGACCGGTGTCAGCACCCAGCTGTAAGCCATCGCGTCGAACGCAGTCGCCAACAGATCAGCCGCCTGCGCCGCGGGCGTCGTGCCCCCGATCACGAAATGAAAGCAGCGGGGGCCATTCGTGTTCGCGCCTGCCTCGTGATTCAGCCGCAGCAGTTGTTCCAGCGTCTCGGCCGCGCCACACCCCCGCTCTGGCAGTGGCTGGTGAAAGTTGGCCAGCGCAGCCTCGGCCCCCGGCACGAACACCGGCCGCTCGTCAGCGCTCAAAAGCACGCCGCCGAGCGCCTCGCCGAGGCGAGCCACCAACACTTCCATTTCGCTGCGCAAAGCACCGCTGTCGAGGGTCATCAGCGCTGAACTATCCCGCATCTCCGCTAGCGTCGGCGTCCATGTCTGCGGCGTCATCGTCCGCATCGCCGGCATCGCCGGCATCGCCCGCATCGCCATCGTCACAAACGCAGCCGCTGCAGTCGCTGCCATCGGCGCTCAGCGGCCCCCCACAGCAACCGGCGATCAAGGTCGAAGCGGTCGCTGCGGTGAGCACGAGCAAGAGGCGCCAGCGCGCCGTCGAGGAGAGTGTGGAGGGTGCGGCCACGGGGCGCTTTAGGATAGGGCGACCCGGCAACGGGCGCTAGCCTTCAGTTGGTGAGTCAGGGATGGCTTAGTCGATGAGCGTGGGCTCCTTTCCGCTCGCGTCAGGCCCATGGAGCGGCTGCCAGAAGACAGTGGCGCTCCCGCCAAGGTCAATTTCATCGAGCCTTGCTACAACGTAGTGGCCCGCGGGGACGAAGACGGCACCGCTTCCCCCGTCGTACCCACGCCCCAAGGATTGGATGCAGTTAGAGGCGCAATCTAGTGCGCCAGTCTCGGTGGAACTGAGATCGAAGCGCACGGTGAGCCGTGCGAGGCCTTCCCCCATCCCTCGCGCCGACATGACACCGTCTGTATGCACTTGGTAGACGTTTCGGACGTCGGAAAGGGGGCCAGTATGAGTCTTGAGCGCGACTGGCGGCTGCAGACCGCCGTTCTCGAACTTTTCGACTCGGGCCTCGAGTGCGTCGATGGCGTCCGCCATGGCTTCGAAGTTTTCGTTCATCTGCGACGCGCTGACTGGATCGCCGCCTTCGAATACGTTGGGGATCTCGACGGCTGCCACTGCGAGAGCCGGAACTAGCAGCGCGCCTGCGATGCCAAGATGGGTGTAGAGCTTTGACTGTTTCATTGGATTCGTTCTCCGTTGATTTGCTTGCTGTAAAGTCGTCGTTTCAGTCGGCGAAGACCGCGCCGCTGTCCCAGTTGCATTCATCCCAGCGGCACTCGTTACTTCCGGTGCCGCCGGTGATCGATGTCGTCGCCTCGCTGGAGCTTCCGCCCGCACCCGGGGCCGACCCACCGGTTCCGCCGTCGCTTCCGCTGGCCGAGCTGGATTCGGACCCGCCTGCAGTCGATGCGGAGCCGCCCGACCCTGTCGAATCGTCAGCGCCGGCGGAGCCGCCCGACCCGTCGGACGTGCTGGAAGCACTGGTCGTGTTGGAACCGCCTGAGCCGGTTGACCCGTTGGAGCCGCCTGCACCGCTGGAGCCGCCTGCACCGCTGGTGCCCGCCGTGCCGCCAGAGCTGCAGGTCTCAGGGCTATCGCAGCTTTCGAACTCTTCGCCGCAGCCCTGAGCCAGCGCCAAGGCGACCGCCATGGCCGCAGTCAGTTGGCGCGTTGATGGCGTAAGTACGCGTGAATACAAACACATTGGTACACCCCGTGGTATGACTTGTTTTGCAAGTCCACTTTTGACTTTGCGACTGCCCCCCTAATCGGTCCGGCGTCAATGCGGTTGCTCGAAAAAAGATCGAGCGAGGATTTTCGGGATGGCCGCGTGACGGGCGACGCCTAGTTGCAGTCGCCTTCGATGGTCCGGATCGTTTCGGTCTCGCCGAGGTTTACGTTGCCGCTGACCGTGATGCTGTACTGAGTCTGTTCCAGCGTGATCTGGTCGCACAGACCGAAGTCGCCGAAGCTGGTCCGGAGCGTGCACATGACTACCGTGTCCGTGGCGCCTCCTAAGCTCTCGGTGTAACCCAGGATCTGCGCGCCCGTGAGGTTGCCGCGCTCCATCCACCAGAGCAGGCTCGCGAGGAACGCGAGGTCTTCGGAGGTGCTGCCGTCGAGCGTTTCGCCGTCGAAGTAGTCGCAACGGAGGTTATTGTAGAATCGGTGATCGCCGTCCGAACAACCCACGACGGTGTAGCTCCAGTCGGTGCCCACTTGGGTTTGGAGGTCGCCCAGGGCACGGTCACCAGCGCGGTCGACCGTGTCGCCTAAACTTTCGCTGCACGGTTCTTCCCACCAAGACACGCTGCCGGGCGGCTCGTAGTACAGGCCGCGAGGGACCTTCGAGTCGGCGTCGTCGTAACGGGCGATGATGACCTCGTCGTCGATCTGGGCGCAGGTTTGACGGATCGGTTCGGGGCCGTCCTCGCGCGGTCCCCCGAAGCTAATCGGCCCGCAGTCGCTCGGCGTTCCACCGCTGCCGCCCGATCCGCCGCTGGTGGCCACGGAGCCACCGCTGCCGCCGTCTCCGCTGCTTCCACCGCTGCCGCCGTCTCCGCTGCTTCCACCGCTTCCACCGACAGCCGTCGTCCCTCCCGCTGCGGAGCCGCCGCTGCCCGTCGAGCCGCCGCTCCCTAGCGAAGTACCCGAGCCGACGCTACCTCCGACGCTGGCGGCGCTGGTGGCGTTGCTCAAGGTCCCGCCAGCGTCAGTGCTGGTGGCTCCGGTTTCGGCGGTGCTGCTGTTCGTGGTGCTCGACGCAGCTCCACCAGTACTACTTGAGGGCGACGTGCTGGCGGTTTTGTCGTTCACGCCGCTCTCGCTCGACCCGCAGGCGCTGGACCAGAGGCAGGCTGCCGCGCAAGCGATGACCCACAAATGCGTGATTGGTCTCCTCACGGCTCCCATGCTCCCATGCTCCCTCCTCACTCGCATCCTTGCTGCAAAGCGATGAGCAGCGCAAGGCTCGTGCGAGCTATGGCGGTGCTCGTCGCGGCGCATCATACCTCGGCATTGGTCATGTGGCCGACTCGTGCGCTGGTGTGCCCCTGAGTGGTTCAATGGGCGCCTGCCGCGGCGGGCGGCACGGAACCTCGTAATTGGTATACACTTAGAGTCATTCGCTCGGCGTGCCTCGCGGCATGATAGTGATGTAAAAGTGAAGTGTTGCGCGCGAGAGAGGAATGAGTACGCCGGTGAATCAAGGTAGTCCCCAATGACGCATCGAAAGCGGTGTTCGAGCTCGCGCGCCGCAGTGGCACGCGCGTTGGCGTGCCTGGTTCTGGTTTGGGCCACGGTGGCGCTTGCTGCTCCCCCCGCGGCCTCGGCGCCCGCGCCGAGCGCTGCGCCTGCACCGAAGGAGGTGACTGCGCCCCGCGCCGCGCCTCCGACGCGAACAGCGCCGAAGGTCGTGGCGCCACCGGCGAGCGCGGATCTCGCGGCGAGCCCCGACCTGCCGGCCAGTGCCGAGCCCCCGGCGATCGCCGCGCCGCCATCCAGCGCGGACCCGTCGCCGGGCGCGGAGCCACTCGCGGAGGCCGAGCCCCCGCCGAGCGTCGCAGCGCCCGCGAACCCGGCGCCAGAGCCGAGCGCTGCGCCCCCGGCCAGCGCCGAGCCCGTGACGAGCGCGGCCCCACCGCCCAGTGCGCCGGCGCCCGCGGCTTCGGCGAAAGGCGAGGGGGTAGCGACTGCCGAGGTAAAGCTGGGGGACGACGTCGTGTTTCGCATCGGCGCTCACGGCTCGAAGTCCGCCGAGCAGCGCGCCGCCGATGCCTCCCAGGCCCTGAGCGGAGCGGTGAAGCTCGACGCGGCCGACGTCAAGGTGGTCGCTAGAGACCAGGCTTCCATCGTTTATGTGGGGCAGACCCCCATCGTCCAATTGTACGAGGAGGATGCCGTCAACGCGGGCGATGCATCGCTCACGGTACACGCTGCCGCGGTAGCCGCGAAGGTGCGCCACGCCGTGTACGCCGAGCGCACGCGCGGAGCGATCGCGAAGACGGTGTTCTCGATCTCCCTAGCGGTTTTCTTGGGGCTCATCGCGCTTTACGTGCTGCGCAAGAGCGGCGATCTGGAACGACGCGGGCATGCGCTGTTGCACGAGCACGCGGAGCGCATCTTTGCCCTGAAGATCTCGTCGTTCGAGGTGCTGGGGCGTGGCTCGACGCGCTTGATTCTGTCCGTATCGTTGACCCTCGCCAAGTGGACACTACGGATCGCCGTGCTCTACGGCTACGTCGTCGTCGTCACGACGCTGTTCGAGCCGACGCGCGGCTTCGCCGAGCGGCTCACGAGCGGTCTGGTCACCCCCGTTTCTGCATTCGTCGCGCGGGTAGCCGCCTCGCTACCCGTCGTCGTGGTGGTGCTGTTCACGGCGGCGATCGTCGTGCTGTTGCTGCGCCTCAGCTCGCTCTTCTTCGCGAGCGTCTCGAAGGGCGAGACACACATCGATTGGATCAAGCGGGACATGGCCGAGGCCCTCAGCGGGCTGACGAACGTGGCCATCGTCGTGCTGGCGCTGGTGTTTGCAGCGCCCATCGTGACCGGTGACCCGTCCGGTGCGTTCGCAAAGGTGGGGACTCACCTGTTGCTCGCGCTGGCGTTGGGTGCCGCGCCCATTCTTGCCAGTGCTGCCTTGGGTGCGGTGCTAGTGCTGCGACGTCATGTGCGCTGGGGTGACCGCATCGAACTTGCAAAGGTGTCGGGTGTCATTCAGCACTTCGGGCTCTTCGACGTGGTGCTGAAGGATCCCTCGGGGGACGATGTGCGGGTCTCGTACCTCGCCGCGCTCTTGAGCCCGTTGCGCATCGTGCCGCGCGGCACTGTGAGCGCTTTTCTGTGTGTGGATCCCGCGGCTTCGCAGGTCGCAGCGCTGGCAGCGCTGCGCGCGGCCGTCGCCTCTTTGGGACAAGACGCCAGCGTCACGCTCGTGAGCCTCGACGCTGGTGGCGCCCGGTATCGATTGAATGCTCCGGTGGGGGAACCTGACGTACGAGAGCGCCTGCTGCTCGTCGCGAGCGAGGCGTTGCTGCAGGCCAAGATCCCGTTGGCACGCGCTGCGTCGAACGTTGGTCTCACCGAAGCATGAACGAAGTCCTGCTGCTCATGGTGTTGTTGGCCGCCGCGTACTTCGGCAGCCTGTTGACCGAAGGTCGAGCCATTCGGGGCTTCGGGCTGCCTTCGGGCGCCGAATGGCTGATGTTGGGGATCGTGCTCGGCCCGCACGCACTTGGCGTGTTTCAGGCATCGGTGATTCGTGACCTCGAGCCGCTCGTGATCGTGGGCCTCGGCTGGACGGCGCTGGTTTTGGGGATCGACTACGGCTATGTGGGCGAGCGCCGCGTGAGCTGGCGTGGCTTGTTGTTGGGCATCGCGTTGTCGGCCTTTTGTGGCGCCGCGGTCGCTTCTGCAACGTTCGCGTATCTATCCTGGGAACTCCACCACGAGACCGACGACGCGCTGATCATTGCAGCCACCCAGGCCCTGGTTTCCAGCGAGACGACTCGGCACGCCGTTCGCTGGATCAGCGAGCGCCAGGGAGCGCGGGGGCCGCTTTCGGACCTGTTGGCCGAGATCGCCGACACCGACGATGCGCTGCCGCTGTTGGGCTTGGGCCTGGTCGTTGCTCTCAGCACGACACCGAGCGTGGACGTCGAACTCTCGCTCGGGTGGCGGCTGGGCGCGGCCGGGGCACTCGCGGTAATCCTAGGTCTGATCGCTGCTGCGCTGCTGGCTCGGAGCTTCGCGTTCGGTGAAAGCTGGGCAGTTCTGATCGGAGTAGCGCTGCTTGGTATTGGCATGAGCATGCGGCTCGGAGCGGCGGCGCTGACGGTGATGTTCATCGTGGGGGCGGTGATTTCCCTGGTGTCCCACCGACACGCGGAACTGCGCCGGCTCTTGGCGCCTACCGAGCGCCCCGTGATTCTACCATTGCTGGTTCTCGGCGGCGCGACGCTCGACCCGCGGTTGCTCTCGCCAGAGGTCGTGAGTCTTTTGGGCGTCGTGCTCGCCGCGCGCATCGCAGCAAAGCTTGCCAGTGGTCGCATCGTCGCGATCTTCGTACCGGCTGCTCGCCGCAGTCCGATTGCAACCGGCGGTGCGCTGCTTTCTTCCGGCACGGTGGCCATGAGCATCGGTTTGCACGCCTACCTCAGCCACCAAGGGCGTCAGGGTGAGTGGGCGCTGCTGGCCGCGGCGGCAGCGACCATCGCCGGCGAGCTCGTGGGGCCGACCATGCTTCGGCGAGCCCTGAGTCGCGCCGGAGAGGTCGACCGAGGCGAGGCGCCGCCGATCTTGACGGAGGAAGCGCCATGAGCGCCGAAGTCGTCGCCAAGAAGACGCTGGGCGCGCGTGCGACGCAGCTGCTTGCGCTGCTGTCGGCGACCGGGCTTTTGTGGGGATTGACCCAGGTGGCCACGAAACTGCAGGGACCAGCCAGCCTGATCGTGTGCGTCGGCTTCTTGCTCTTGGCAGGGATGCTGGCCAGCGAGCTCTTGGAAACCCTGGGGCTGCCCCATCTCACGGGTTACATCGTGCTCGGGCTGGTTGCCGGTCCGCACGTGCTGGGGCTCGTCGATGAAGCCGCGGTGCACCAGCTGGGTCACGTCAACACGCTGGCGCTCACGCTGATCGCTCTGGCCGGTGGTGTCGAGCTGCGCTGGGAGCTCTTGCGGGAGTCGTGGCGTACCTTGGTCCGTGCGCACCTGGTCCAGACAATCGTGGTGAGCACGCTCACCACGATTGCATTCTTCGCGGTAGCGCCGCAACTGAGCTTTCTGAAGGGATTTTCTGCCGCGCAGCTCGTTGCGGTCAGCGTGCTGTGGGCCTTGCTCGCGGTCAGCCGCAGCCCTTCTGCCACGCTCGCGATTCTGGCTCAAACACATGCACGCGGTCCCATCGCCAGCTTCGCCTTGGCGTTCGTGATGTCGAGCGACGTGCTGGTCGTAGCGATGCTCAGCATCGCGCTGTCGGTGGTGCGTCCATTATTCGATGCGAGCATGCACGTCTCGCTTTCGGAGCTCGGAGTGCTGGGTCATGAGATCGTCGGCAGCATCACCCTGGGAACCACTCTCGGTCTCGCGCTCGCCGCTTACTTGCGGTTGTTTCGCCAGCAGGTGCTGTTGATCTTGCTCGGACTTTCGTTCGTGGCCGGCGAAGCGATTCACTACCTGCATTTCGACCCCGTGCTCACGTTCCTGATCGCCGGCTTCGTGGTGCAGAATTTCTCGCGCCAGGGGCCACACTTGCTGGAATCCGTAGAGCGAACCGGCAGCGTGGTGTTCGTGCTGTTCTTCGCCACGGCCGGCGCTCACCTCGACGTGCCTCTGCTCAAAGCGCTGTGGCCGATGGCGCTGCTCTTGTGCGGTGTTCGGGCCGCCGCGACCTGGATCGCGCATTGGCTGGCGTCGCGCGCCGCGGATGTGAATCCGATCATCAAGCGCTGGGGCGCCGCCCCACTCGTGTCACAAGCCGGGCTCACGCTCGGGCTGTCCGTGGTGATAGAGAAGGCGTTCCCGCAGTTCGGAGTCGGGTTCCGCTCACTGGCCATCGCCGCCGTCGCCATCAATGAGCTCATCGGGCCCATACTCTTCAAATTTGCCCTGGATCGTAACGGCGAATCGCGGTGAGATTGCCGGGCGTGTGGCAGCACGCCTCAGAAGCGATGGGCGGGGGGCTAGCTGTCATCCACCGGGGCCGGTGCTAAACATACGAGCCCATGGGCGAGCTTCCACCAGATGTCGTGCACGTGGCGCTCGAGGTGGACGCTGCGACGCGTGGCAAGTTCGATCGAGCGTTCGCCGCGCATGGGTTGGCGGTGCGCTTTCTCCAGGGTTCCGCCGAGTTGCGCGAGCACCTGGCGGACTGCCGCTACCTGCTCATTGGGCGACCCCCTCGGCTGGACTGGAGCCCGGCGCGCGAGCTGCGCCTGTTGCAGGTCGCAGGCACGGGCGTCGACCCGCTGTTCCCCGCGCTGGGACTGGTGGACACGGCGTTGATAGCCAACCTGCGCGGCCCGCACCTGGACAGTGTGCGCGACCACGTGCTGGCCCTGCTCTTGGCGACGGCGCGCAACCTGCCCCAGTCGCTCGCGCAACAAGGGCAGCGACGCTGGCACTCGTTCCCCAGCGCGCCGCTGACGGGAAAGGTCCTGACACTCCTGGGTTACGGCGGCATCGGGCGGCGCATCGCACCCGTCGCAAGGGCGCTCGGCATGAGCGTCCGCGCCGTGCGGCGATCGACCAACATCGCCTCGGGGGTCGATGAATGTTACACGTTCGACCGCCTCGCCGAAGCCGTGGGCGGTGCGGACTACGTCGTGCTCTGCTTGCCGCTCACGTCGGCGACGCGGCGTTTGGTGGACCAGCAGTTGCTCGCGCGTTTGTCTTCACGAGCCGTAGTCATCAACGTGTCCCGCGGCGGCGTGCTCGACGAAGCTGCGCTCGAACGGGCGCTGCGCTCGGGCGAGCTCGCGGGTGCGGCGCTGGACGTCTTCGAGGACGAGCCGCTGGATCCCGAGAGCACGCTCTGGGACTGCCCGGGTCTGATCGTGACCCCCCACGTCGGAGGCTTCATTCCAGACTACTTCGATCGCGTGCTCGATGGTTTCGTCGAAAACGTGGGGCGGGTGCGCCGGGGCCACGTCCCGGAGTCGATGGTTTCGCGCGAGCACGAATACTGAGCCCGTCGCGCTTGTGTTCGCGGCCGGCCCAGGCGAGCATCCGCCGGTGACCATCTCGTCGCTCTCCCGCTGGCTGGCCTTCACCTGCGTCGCTGCCGCTGCTACGGCGGCCGCTGCCCCGCCGCACCCCGAGCCGCGCGTGATCGTGAATGTGCTCTCCGTGAACGGCCCGCACGCGCCGCTCGCGGTTCAGCGCGCGGCGCGACTCGCATGGGGCCGTATCATTCGTTGCTACAAAGCCAACGACAACGGCGCCAAGGGCAGGCTGGAACTCCAGCTCCGAGTCTCGCAGGTAGGCAGCGTCGCTGGGGTTCGCGTGGGCCCTTCTACCCTCGACAGCGCCGAGCTCGTTCGCTGCATCGCCGACAGTATGCAGGGGCTGGCGATGCCCCGCGCCAGCACCGACTCGACCGCTGACATCGAGATCCACGTGGCGCCTGGCGACAAGGTGTAGCAGGGCGAAGAGCTGAGCAGGGCGAAGAGCTGAGCAGGGCGCTCTGCTAGTTGCCGTGGGCGGTGGAGCGCGCCGCACTCAAGGTCGCCTCGAGCGAATACGGCTGCTGGCCCACGCCCGCGAGCTGCGCGAGCGCGAGCACGATGCTTTCCGCGCTCGCGTCCCAGGGGATGCCCAACAGGACCCAGCGCGCACCTGGGCCCCGCGCCAGATCGAGCCCCTGGGTCAGGTGCAGGTGGCTGCTGCGGAATACGGCGATGCGTGTGTCCGTCGGGATCAACAGACGCAAGGCTCGCAGCGCGAACGCGACACGGTCGAAGCGTTGCCAAGGCTGGCGCTCGTATTCCACCGCGCGCGAGCGCACTTCGTAGCGATAGGCGTTGAGCCCGTGGGCGAAGTCGGACACCGAGACCACAGTGTGGCTGCCGGCGAGACGCCGCGCAAGCCAGAGCAGCTTTTCAAGCCTGTGCCGACAGCTTCTCGAGCTTCTGCTCGATGTGCGTTCGCAGCGGGGGAAAGAGCTCGCGCTTCAACGCCTGCTCTGGGGTCAGCAGTTCGGAAGCGATGACCTCGCGGTTGTCCACGTGCAGCTTCGGCGGCTCGTCGACCGCCAACTCGAAGATCTGCACGTGATCGTGCTTGCCCTCCCATTCGTGAGTCACCTCCAGCGCCAGCCTGAGGTCGTCCGCGTTCACACGCAGGCCTAACTCCTCACGCAACTCACGCAGCGCTGCGTCGCGGAACGACTCGCCCTTGCCGACATAGCCACCGGGCAGCGTGGTGTAGGGCACGTACGAGTTCCGGACCGTTACGATGCGCCCGTCGTACCAGATTGCGACCAGAGCGCCATGAGTGAGAGGGTTCCGGACACTCCAGTACATTCTCATCATTTTGTACGCGCAGCGGTAAGCGGTACGGTAGACGGGATCGAGCATGGGGCGGACCTCCTGAGTCGACCCTAGCCCGAGCGCACCGATTCGCCAACATTTGGAAGCCCTCGGTGGGGAGTGCCGGTCCAGGCGCCGGTGCCACTGCATCAGCGCGCACCCGTCTAGGCTCTGCACGACGACGGTACACGAGCGTCAGGCAGACTTAGCAAAATGTGTGTAACGTTCGTGCGGTGTCTCTTCGCGCACTCAACGGTTACTGTCTCGCCGAGGCTCCCGGTGGGGCCAGCCGTTGCGCATCGTGCCGACGGTCGAGCGGTGTTCCGTTGCGGTTTCTTGTTCGGTAACGCCTGTCTCCGATTTGCAAGTTTAGGCACTTTGCCTCGCTGAACAAGGGTCTGGGTTCAGAGGATGCTGTGCCCGAGCAGCCGCTCGGAAAAGACGTCGAGGGGCGGGGCCCTGGAGGGCGGCGGTCCATCGTATCGAACGAGCGTGGGAGCGCGACGGGTACTAGCCTCCCGGGCGTGCCCGTGCCGGCAGCGTGCAGCCAAGACTGTAACGATCCCCTCACGGCGCGACCTCGCACGTCACTGCCACGATGCGCCGCGAGCGAAAAGCGACCGAACGCACTGCGCCGAGGAAACGCACAGCGCCGAGGAACGGTGCGGCGAAGTTAACGTTGAAGCAAACGCGCGTGAGGTCGTGAGCCTTGACGAGAACACCTTGACAACGAACCCCGACTGGGTACACTCACTAGTCACTGTGATTCTCTTCGGTCAGTTCTTCTCCACACTCATCTCGGGGCCAGCCGCCCCAAGCAGGTGCGCGTGTGATCAGCGGCGGGGTAGTCTCCCTCGGGCCGAACCTGTCGATTCGAAAGGCACCGCGACCAAAGCGCCGACGTAGCGCGGTTTTTGCGTATTTTGCGCAGAAGCCGCCCTGGTTCGCCGCGGCGGCTTTTTACATTTGGGGTCGCGTGTGGCGGTGCTCTGGGGCATCGCACGTCCAACCGTCAAACATTTACGGGGCGGGCACTCGGGTGCCATTTCTGCTGGCAAAACTTTGCCCACTAGGGCCGGCGCTCGCGAGTCGTCCCACCATTCATTGCCTCTTTAGCTCAATAGCAGAGCACACCCCCGGTACGGGTGCGATCTGGGTGCGACTCCCGGAAGGGGCTCTGCGGGCCGACGTGTTCGCTTAACGTAACTATAACGGTCCTAAGGTAGCGGTCGTCGGGCAACCGATGACAGCGACTTCGGTGAGTCGACCTAGACAGAATGGTTGGACCAGCCAACCTGCAACGACGCGGGTTACGCTGCCAGCAACGACGCAAGCAGGCGCAGAGCCGCATGCAGGAGGCTGGTCCAATGCAGAAAATACGATTCATCGGTCTGGA
>JAICQQ010000237.1 GCA_025937785.1 Polyangiaceae bacterium | reverse complement strand
GACGAACGCCGAACCTGATCGAAGGCGAAGTTCAAAAGGACGCGACACAACCAGCTTGCCGCGCGCGCTTCATCGGCGCTCGCCAAATGGTCTGCTTTGCCTTCGGTGATCGCGAGCAGAAGATGTTGAATGGCATCATCGGAGAACTCCCTGCTCCGCCCGGCCTGGAACTTGCGACGCAAGAGCCGGGGCGCCCACACCATCAAGCTGTCGACGAGCCGTCGCAGGGCGAAAGCCGACGACGTTTGCTCCCCTCGCATCCTCGCGACCAAGACGTCGAGCAGCTGAGCACCCGCCCGCTGAGGGTCGGACCTGCGCGACGAAGCTTCGAACTGTCGCGGCGGCTCCCCTGACCGGCGCGGTGCCAACGGCAGGTCGCGTCTCTCCGACCCCGCGTGAAGCCCGCCCCTTGCCGGTAAGATTAACCCATTCTTCATCGTTAGATCCTGTCCTTTTCACTTGGAGTTGGTCATCGGCGAAGGGGCAGGTCCCCTTTCCATCGGCGCCTGCGATTTTCGCGTACACCGCTTGCCAGTGGGTACGAGCCGAGCCCTTCGAAGTACTCGCGGGACCACGCGCGCCCCTCCCGGACCGTCGGGCCGTTGCAACGGACGGAAAGCGAGCGGCGCAGGGGCCACCCACGAAGGTGGGTGTGCTCGCGAGGGCGTGCTCGGCCAGATCGTGATCGACGGAGATCGTGATCGCGAGATCGGGATCGAGGCAATCAAAAGATGACTTGAAGTCCAGAACGACGACGCTCGGCCACGCGGCACGCCCACTCCGAATCGGGAACCATGACTCGTCTCCTTGGATTCGGAGTCACGCCAGTGACCCGTTCCTGTACGTTCATCATCTTACCAGGTAGACGCACGACCGTGCAGCAGCTGGTGCACATTCTTGAGTCACACTTCGAATCGGCGAGGCAGCCGCACGCAGGATGCGGGGGACAACTTTGCCCCCCTGCGGAACAGCGCCGCACTGAGTTCACGATGATTGCGGGCACGGATCCAACCTGCCCCCGGAAGCTGCCCGAGCGTCCAGCGGACCCGTCTCGATGTACCGCCCGGCCCGGTGTAGAGGCCGGATGCCGCCAGGGAGAGTCACCCAGAGACGCGCGTTAACGAACGCTTTGGCGCACACATCTTCGTGAACAGTCCGGTCGGAAGAGCAGTACGTTGCTGTGACCACGAGATCCCGGCTGAGATCACCAAGACCGAGGCACCACGCGCGGCTCACTTGCCGTGTCCCGCGTGCAACTACTTCGCGTCGGCGCTCTCTTCGGCACCCGCGCGCGGGATGGGGGAGCCGGGCGTCAACGTGAACACGTCGACTAGCCTCGCATCCAGTCGCCCGAGATCCATGCTCGGGCGCTGCCAACCAATGACGTAGGCGGTCAAGCGATCCGGCTCCAACTTGCAGCGGATAAAGTGCCGGTATTGATCGAGGCGGGCAGCTCCTCCGGCTTCGTTGAAGTGAGCGTCGAAGGCGAGCGCCACGGCGAGATACCAGCCGAACCAAACGCACGTGAAGTAGGCTCCCGCGACGAAGCTGATCAGAAATCCCGACGTCGTCGTACGAAGCGGCACCGGATCGAGAACGACGACAGCACAGACGGCAGATCCCAGCGCAATCCACAGGGCAAGCAAGAGCCATCGGGGCAGGCGCGAGCGCTGCATCAGATACGCCGTGGACAGACCCACGGCAATCGGCAGCGCGGCAGCCAGAGCGAGCGCCACGCCGCCCGCGTGGAGACTGAGCAGCAGCGGAACGAACAGTGCCAGTGCACCGAGCCACAGTCCGAGCAGCAACATCAGCACCTTCTTCGCGGCGGGCAGGCCTGCCGCCCCTTGAAACATTCCGAGCAGGCCGGGCCCGACCCCGGCGATGGCCACGGCAACCATGAAGACGATGTCGGCCGCGTGCACCGCTACAGGCAGCTCGCCGTAGGTGAGAAGGCCGTAGAGCGCGGCCTCGACGCCGAAGACGATCGCCAGCCAGCGGGGCAGCGCGTCGCGCCACGTGATCGTTCGGAGCTTGGCCTGTTTGGGCAGCGTCGCGACGTATCTGGTCGTCCAGCCCCAGGCGAGCGGTAGCGCGATGACGAAGAACGCCAGCAACACGCTCGAGAGAAACGAATGCGTGACTTCGCCGCTAGCTTGACTTTCGACCAACCGAGCGCCAATGAGCGCGCCCGTGCCGAGCACGACGACGCTCCCGAATGGTAAGTACGTCCCGGCGGGCACCGGCTCTCGAATCCCGGAGTGCCCGCCCGCGCGCTCGAAATGCCGCATTGCCAGCAGTCCCGCGGCGAACACCATGAGCAACGCGAGCAGCGCCACGATTTCGGGTGCCTCGAGGGCCGAAAGCGAGATCGTGGTCGTGCGCGACGGGGGACGGGGCAAATGCGCCTCGACGATGCGCTCGGCGAACGCCTTCACGAGTTCAGACTCCAGTAACACCGGCTGTCGCTCGATGCTCGGAGCATGGCCCGCGACGAACGTCTGGATACTTTCGGAAAGGAACTTCGTGTTTGGTCCCACCACGACGGAAAAGTAGATAGCGAGCGCACACAGGGCCCCGACGAGCCAAACCAACCCGCCACTAAAGACATACCAGGGACACAGTAGTCGTCGTGTGATGCTGCGCGCCGAATCTTCAGCAACCGGGAAGCGCACCTCTGGACGTGGCGGAAAGTCCTCGCGCGTTCTGTGCGAAGGCTGGCTCGGATGTAGAAAGGCGCCGCCGCCAGCGACGAGGTAGGCATAGTTGTTTGCGCCGTCGAATTGATAGCGAGCGTAGTGGTGAACGTCCCCGGCAAGATCGAGGTGCAGCGCATCGTCTGGCGGAGTGTGTGCTTCCCGAAGAAAGGGCCGCGAAAGGCCGATGTCCTCGAAGGGTCTCGCAGCGTCGGCGTCCACACTCTCGAACACCACTGCCGGCTCCGGGGTTGCGACGATGAGCCGCTTTGCGTCTTTGACGATATCACGCATGAACTCGCGCTGGCGGTGGTCGAGCCTGCCGCCTTGAGCGTCGAGCCCGACGAATCGCCAGTCGTACGGCAGCCGCAGCGCGACGTAACTCGCGCTTTGCCGCCGCACGAAGTCGGCCAGGGGGAGATTCGGATCGCCGGGGCAGCGCAGCAGTCGGTTGTACCCGGAAAGGGAATCGTAGTAGTCATGGTTACCGGGAATCGCGAAAACGAAGCGCTCGCTCCGGTCGTCTGCAACGTTCGAGCTCGTTCGGAGTTTTTCGCGCTCTAACAAAGCCCAGTCGAACGGCCTTCGCACCCGCTCGTCGATCGTGGCCAGATCGGCGACGTGGTAGGCGGTGTCTCCACCCAGAAACAGGAATCGACCGCGCGGCAATGCGGCATCGGGGGACGCATCTGCGCGGACACGCGTGCCCTGCTCGGTAGGGCCGTCGAGCGCGAGCCCGCCAAGCGCAAGGTAAGCGTGGTTATACATCGCGAGCTGCCCGTCCCCGATGTCCGACATGACGTCGAACCAGAATGCTCCGTTGCTGGCCAGCGCCGTGAGATCGATCTGCTCGGGATCCATCCAGTCGCGATGATCGAGCTCCTTGCCATGCGCGGCGTACAGGGCAATGGAGCTGAAGTTGTGCAGAAGATCGCGGCCGAACAACCAGCGCACCGGGCCGCGGAAATGTGTAGGTTGCCGATCCCCGGTCCATAGCCATCGCAGCAGAACGCGCGGTTTCCACCAATTGCGACGGAACTTGCTGGCGAACGATGCATACTCCGGAGGGATCGCGGCAGCCCTGTCCCGCCCGGCCTCGAACGCCCCAGAATGCCCGTTCGTCATCTCACTGCCGCCGGACGCGGCGGCATCGTCTGCGCGACGGCGGTCGCTCGGACCGCCCGGGCGCCAGGTTCTCGCTGTTTCCACACTACCTCCTCACGTCCACGACCTGGGATCACCAAGAGCGGGCGTCGACCCGATTCTAACGATTGCTTTACGTTAGCAAAAGCCAGATCGGCTACGGGCTAACTGATATGCTTGCACACCTGCGAAGTGCTCGCGACACGAGCGGCCCCTTTGAGCGGTTGGCATCGATGGATGCTTCGATGTTGTGTCCACTGGAGTTGACACGCTGGCTGCTCCTGATCCCACCCAGCCGACAAGCCGCGCAAGAGCGTTACAGAACGCCAGCGCGGCACGGTAACGCTGCGGCGGCAGCGGCGGTGTTGGCGGTGTTGGCGGCAGCGGCGGTGTTGGTGGCAGCGGCGGTGTTGGCGGGTCCGCGGGCGCCGATGGTGACGGCGGCGTCGGTGGTGTTGGCGGGTCCGCGGGCGCCGGTGGTGACGGCGGCGTCGGTGGTGTTGGCGGGTCCGCGGGCGTCGGTGGTGTTGGTGCTGACGGCGGTGCCGGCGGTTCAGCGGGCTCCACCAACGGCGGCGGTGCCGGTGGTTCTGCTGCCCACGGCGGTGCCGGCGGTGCAAGGGGCTCCACCAACAGCGGCGGAGGGAGCGGCACTGGCGGCGACGCTGGGCTCGGCGGCGGCTCCGGAAACGGTGGCGAGGGTACGAACGGCGGGGTCGGAGGCGCGCATGGCGGCGGTGGAGGCTGCTCCTGCAGCGTGCCTGGGTCCAGCCAGCGGGGCGTGCCCGGGGGACTCGCCGGGTTACTATTCGGGATGACGCTGGTTCGTCGCCGTAGGTTCGGCCGCCCTGCAGCTCGGAATGACGAGCTCGTCAACTCAGTCCCCGGCTTTGACCGCTACTGCCTCGAAAACCTCCCACGGGACTTCGATGGGCGTCCCGTGGCGGACTCCCGGAAAAAACACAGACGCGCTGATGTCGCTCCACGCGGCCGGGGTGTCGAGCGCCAATGTCGTGCTCGCCTCGAGCGCGCCATACGCCCCCTCGCCGTACTTGTCGAAGTAGATGAACAGGCTCCCGTCCCGCTCCAAGAACGAAGGGCCTTCTGCCGCGTAGTTGCCCGTGAGCGGCGCTGACGGCTCGGCGTTCCAAGCGTCGGGGCCCGAGAGCTCTTGGGACACGAGCGCTCGCAAATTCTTCTGACCGTCCGCTTCGTCCTTGATCACCATCAGGTACTCGTCCCCGCGATCGTAAATGGTGGCGTCGATGAAGTTTCGGCCCGGGCGCGAGTACAGGATCGCCGGCTCGGTGAACGTCTGAAAATCGGAGGTGAGGACGTAGTAAATGTCGTGAGGATCGGAGTTCGAAGTGGCGTCGATGGGGGACGACCAGAAGAGCATCACCTGGCCCGTTCTGTCGTCGTAGAACGTCTCCGGTGCCCAAACGTGCTCCACGTTCAGCTCCACGGTGATGTAATCGGCGGCGCTCCACGTCACCAGGTCGGGCGAAGTCGCGTGCCCGAGTCCCCGATCTTGAACGCAGCCGGCCTCGGCCCAGGGCACACAACTCGTGGTCCAGACCAAATGGTAAAGGCCATCGGGTGTGCGCAGCAGGTGAGGATCGCGGAAGGAGCCACCGCCGACGGACGCGGGCATGAAGACCTTGCCGCCACCAATCGCGCCCCAGTGGCGACCGTCGTGACTGTGCGCGAGGCGGAGCCCATCGCCACGCCCTTGGCTCACCTCGACGAAGTAGGCAAACAGGTAGTTGTGCTGATTGGGTCGACCATAGCGATACAGCGCTGCTATTTCGGTAGGCGTGAGCACACGAGCCACCAGCCCGAGATCGTCCAGAGCCCCGCTCCAGGGATCGCTCGCGACCCCGTCATAAAGACCGCGCCCGACACTCAAGCCGCCACTGGCCTGGAACACACCAGCCGCACACGTCGCCTGCCCCGAGAGCATTCCGTCGACGTAGATCCGCTGCTCCCCGCTCGACGCGCTGTAGGTTCCGACGACGAAGTACCACTCGCCTGCCCGCGGGCGGAGCTCCCCCGTCGCGACGCACGCGGCAGTGCTCGGGGCATCGCTCGAGAAGGTAGCGAAGGCAAGGCGCTCGTTGTCACGCTTCTGCAAGAAGAACGAGCTGACCGCGGCGCCATCCATCCCGACGAAGGTGTCGTAGCCATCGAGCTGGTCCAACTTCACCCACGCAGCGACGGAGAAATCCTGCGATGTGTCCAGGACAGGGGCGGCGGTCATGGCCGTGGCCCCAGCTCCCGACGTGACGAACTCGGTGCCGCTCGTGCCGGCGGCAACGCTCGCCCCCGCGAGTTCGAGCGGTACGGAACCGACACGAGGGAGCACGGCCTGGCCAGCCACGGTTTCGAAGTCCCAGTAGGCAACGAACTCCGCGAGCAGCTCCTCGACGACGCCGTCGACCGCTGAGCCGCCGCTTCCCCCTAGCGAGCCGCCAGCGCCACCCGGGCCGCCGCCAGATCCACCCATCGAAACGCCGGTGCCACCCGGGCCCCCGCCCGTGCCACCCAGCGAAACGCCGGTGCCGCCCGGCCCACCGCCCGTGCCACCCAGCGCACCACCACCCGACGAGCCCCCGGCAGCGCCGCTCGCGGTATTCCCGAGCGCCCCGCCGCCTGCGGTGGGCGTGCCGCCGACGCCCGCAGCCTCGCCCGCCGACAGAGACCCTCCAGATCCAGTGCTCGTCCCGCTCGACGACGGCGGCGAACTCCCGCCCCCCGCAGGGGGCTCGCCGTCCGACCCGCACCCCCACGCGACTGCGCTCAGCACCAGAGCAAGCGGCAGGCTTCGACGCATGGCAACTCGACCTTCGTTCAACACCAACTCGTTCAGCACCGCACGAAGATACAAGGAGGCGCGCGGTTTGTCAGGTCGGACGCGAGGAGCACTGGGAGGGTGCCGTGGGGCCAGTACCCAAGGCGCTGCCGCCCCTGGGAGGCGTCGCCGCTACGACATTTCGAGGGGCCCCGTCGACGCACGATCACAGCTACAATGGGCGCAGGCTGCCGATGAGCGCGTGCCGCACACCTCGAGCAGCCTTTGACGCAATGCTTTGCGTGCCCGATGAAGGCGAACGATGACGTTGCCAGGGGCCGTGCCGAGTGCGTCAGCAATCTCGGCCACGCCCTGCTCCTGGAGGTCGACACGACGAAGAATGTCCGCGTATTGCGGCGGTAACGTATCCATCAGATGTACGCTGCACGTGCACCTCACCCTATCCGGTGGAGCGCCCACGGGGCGAGCCTCGATCGCGACTACGGTCTGCCGCAGCGATTCCCGAGCCCAGGCGTCGGCGAGGAGCCGGCGAAGAATCCGGTAGAACCACGCATCTGCCGTGGCCGTGTCACGGAGGGTGGCCACCTTGCGGGTGGCCCTGAGAAAGCCCTGCTGCAGGATGTCCTCCGCATCCGCTCGCTCACGTGTGCGCCGAGCCAAAAAGTCGAGGAACTGCCCGCGCTTCGAGGCTAGGGAGACCAACACATCGCTTGCGACGTCCCGCCGAGATGAGTGCCGTTCCATCGAGCTATCCTTCTGCAAGCATGACACAGGAACCCACGGCGGGCATGATCAGTCAGACGCGGACTGGCACGCAACCCCAAAGAGCGTTCCACCAGGACGCCCGATCTCGCGCCCCAGGAGGGCGCCGTTGCGAGACCCAGGTGTCAGGGGTTGCGATGCTCAAGTCACCCGCACCATCCGCCGTGATGCGCGCGATATGAGCCCAGTCCAGGCCCTGAATGGTGCACTCATCCGTGCAACACCGCCCGGCTCTCCGCGTCGAACGTAACGAACGTCTCGAGTGCGCTGATCAACTGATGCTGCGAATCTATGCTGCCGCGGCCCTGCGAAGCGACCACCCGCGCACCGCGGCAGGCGACGCCGCCGAGAACCTGATCCACCCCCGCACTGGCGAAACAGTTCGCGAGATGCACGCAACTCTCACCTCTTCCGCCGCTTGTCACACAGCCGCCGAGCTTCGCAAAACGTCAACCCGTCGCAACCGTCCATCGGTAACTGCTATCGTCGTAGGCGTAGCACCTAATGTTTCCTATGAGCGTTAACGCTCAGGCGACGGAGCAACTGGCTGCCGGCTCGAGCGTAATGCGATGAATCCATCGCGCAGGATGCCCATTGATGAGATCAGGAGCAAAGTGGCGATTCCCGCCCCTACCAGAACATCGGGCCATGCAGACCGCGTAAACGCCACGCTGAACGCAGCGACAATGACAGAGATGTTGGCGATCATGTCGTTCCGCGAACAGATCCATGCGGAAGTCATATTGATGTCATCCCGCCTGTGGCGAAGCAGAAGCAGAAGGCAACAGCCGTTGGCAACCAAGGCCACCGCGCCGATACCGCCCATGGTGTGGGCCTCGGGAACGACACCGGTGGCTGCTTTGTAGGCAGCCTCTAGGACTACACTGACAGCAAAAGCCAGCATGATGAAGCCTTTGAGAATGCTGGACCGCGCGTGCCACCCCGTGCCCCGATCGAGAGCATAGAGAGTGACTCCATAAACCACTGCATCTCCGAACATGTCGAGGGAGTCCGCCATGAGAGCGGAAGACCTACTCATGAGACCGGCGCCCGCCTCGATGAAAAACATGCCCAAATTGATGCTCAGTACGGTGATCAGCATGCGCCGCTGGCGGTGCCGCAGGGAACGAAGCGCCTCACCCTTGCCTTCACAACAGTGCTTCATGGTCGTACAAGACCGAAGCACCGCGCGAATCATTACACCGAGCAGTGAGAAAATGCGCTCGTTGGGGGGCGGCCTGCTAGGGCCTGTCCCTGGTCCTGCCGTGCCGTGCCCGTGCCCGAGAAGTCGACGAAAGGGCTGTCCACCTCGCGTAGTCTTTCGATGATCGCGTTCGCGATGACGAGAAGATCCTGTGCGAGGTGATACATTTCCCTCATGATCGAGCATCATGCTCCGGTCATCGGTCCCATCTTGGCATCGGTTGCGCTTCTTCGGGCATCGCACGGGCACGCTTACCGGGTCGTTCAGCCGAATTCAGGGACAGGCCTAGAAGGTCTTTTTCAGTGGGCCGACGGTTGGGCTCTGGCGCACGGAGGATCCCTCGGTCGCTCTCTTCGAGCGCACCAGCGTGAATGGATCATTCGCTCGATGTTTGCGTGCCCGCCACGTTGAGGCAAATTGCGCCACTGACCTGCTCGACCTCGTTCAAGTCAACGTCAGCTAGCGGACCCAGTAGCGAGCCACCCGCGCCTTCTGCGAAGCGTCGGGCGCTGGTTGGGCGCTGCCCACGACGATCGCGCGACGCCCGGACTGAGCGATGCCCCAGGCACGGCCCGGTAGGGTAGCGGCAATGCCGTCGCGGTCGAAGCCGGTGTCCAGCACGCCTGCCGCGGTGAAGCGCAGGACGACGAACTCAGTGCCAAAATAGGAGGCGACGTGAGTCAGGATCCCATCGTCGGGTTGCAGCAAGAAGCGACCGGGAAAATCTTCCGTGTTATCGGGAACATCGAGAGCGCCCTTTCCCGAAGCTAGAAACGTCGCATCGAGCTCGCCGTTCACTTGATGGCGTATCAGCGACAGAAGATAGGGGGTGTCGGCGTTCTGCCGGAAATAGCCTCCGGTCACGATCATGCGCTCGTTGGAGGAACCCTGCTGCACCGCCACCGAAAACGCGGACTCGTAGTTGCCGAACTCGTTGGTGCCGAACTTGACGAGACGCGCGCCCTGGGAACCAAAACTCGAGTCCGGTTGGCCATTGGACTGGGCACGGTAGACATACTGCTGATAGCCGTCGACCCCATTGGAGGGTTGGTACGTACCGCCGACCGCGACGATATTGCCGTTCGCTTCGACGGCTAAGTCCTCGACATTGTCGGAGCTGCTCGAACTGCCCATGAACAGATCCAGCCGTAGCTCCAGCGTCCCGTCGCCAGCAAAGCTCTCGTCCAGGGAGCCGTCGGGTAACAGCCGACGCAACACGGGCTGGTAGATGTTGGTCGTCTCGTCGTAATAGCCGCCGCCAAGCAGGATCCGCTCCTCAGCGTCGAGCGCGAACGCGACGTGGTTGGCTGCCCTCAAGTCGGTTGCCAGGATACCTGCCTCGCCCCAGCTGTCGTCCATGCTGCCGTCGTCGCGTATCTTGGCGAGCGCGATGCTGCCTCTGTCGAAGGCGATCAGGAGCGATCCATCCTTCAGCAGCGCTGGCGAGGTACGCACGGCGTCGACCTCGGGTTGAATGAAAACGCCATCGCTACCGAAGTTCGTGTCCGGCGCACCATCCTCTCGAAAGCGGGCCAGCATGAGCTTCGATGTCAGCGCTTGACCCACGACGACGAAGCGCCCGTCGTCGAGCATCACCACACTTTCCGCATTGCAGGGACCTTCGGGTTGAAAATCGAAGTAGCCCGAGCCTTCGCCCAGGGTGACGTCGAGCTCGCCGGGGCGGCCGCTGATCGTGACCTCGAGCGACGCACTCAGCGCGTCACCTCCGTCAGCGGCCATAGCCGTCGCCTCGAGCGTGTAGCGACCCGAGGCCGCATCGCCGTCTGCGACGATCTGTACGGTCTGCGAAGGCGAGTCCGCCGACAGCGCGAAGGACTCGGGCTCGGGGACCAGGGTACCGGCTGCCCCGCTCAGCACCACCTGCAGCTCACCCTCGAAGCCGTCCTCAGCGTCGACGCGCAGCCTGACCTCGGAAGATTCAGACGGGTCGAGCAGGAGCTTCGCGGGCGTAAAGCGGAGCGCCCCGCCGACGACTCCGGTCTGCCCCGCGCTACCACCGCTTCCGCCGCTGCTGCTGCTTCCGCCGCTGCTGCTGCTTCCGCCGCTGCTGCTGCTCCCGCCGCTACCGGATGTGTCACCCCCGTCACCGCCGCTGCCGGCTTCCGAGCCGTCGGTCGAGCCCATTCCCGTAGCTGAACCGCCGCTACCGCTGTTGGTGGTATCCTCGGAAGCCGCGCCAGCCTCGCCACCCTCGCCTCCTCCGTACGAAGTCGCGCGAGATTGGCAATTGCAGACCGCACAAACGAAAGCAAAGGACCAGGCTCGGTGCACGACCGCGATCTTTGCCCAGCCGTTGCAGTTGTCAATGCACGGAGCGCTCGGTCGGAGCGCGCGCGCGCGCGGCGGCTCTGGCGTGGCGCCACGAAAGATGACTGTGGCTATTTCATTAGGGGTGCTGGCGTGGGCCGTGGCCCCACCTAAGCGGCAAGGTCGCAGGGAGCCGCACACTGAATGCCTGCTTCGAACGCCGCAACCTCGCCCACTCGCCGGCGGTCGTTTGGGTCGAGTGCCTGCATCAGTTTCGCTCGTAGAAGGTGATGGTCACGCCTCCTGCCCCGACACCTGGGGCGGAGCTCAGATAGGCCTGGGTATTGAGGAAGTCGAAGTCACCGTCGACAGCGGCCTCGAACCACGGAATGAGCCCGCCTGCACCGCAATTCCTCACCAGGATCAGTTCGCCGTTGTCCGGTGCCAGGGTGTACCAGGCGTCGAGCGAACCGGAGAGCTGATAGTCGGCTCCGCCATTGAGAATCGAGCCGGTGACTCTGCCGCTGATCGTGCCTCCGGTGATGGGGATGACGTTGCGGGACCCGTACTTGGCGTTGGGGATGGAGAACGACCCTCCCAGGGTCACGTTCTCGGTGAACACCTCGGCCCCTTGGCTCCCGGTGGTCATGTTGCATTCCCACGGCTGCGGAGGCACGCCAGCGGGCTTCTCGATCTCGATGCGCGGCTCGCCCAGCGTCACGTTGGAGACATCATAGACGTCGAGCGTCATCTTTCCGTCCTTCACCTCCCGGGTTGCTACCCAGGTCCCCGTGTTGAGGAATGCGTAGCTGCCGCTCGTGGTGGCCTCGAAGTCGGGGATGATGCGAGGCGCCGACCCATCATCGGGAGCTACGCCGCAACTCCGCACGAAGATCCGCGAACCATCACCAGTTTCGAGGATGTTGATCCCCTGGTACTCCATGACACCGTTGGAGAGCTCGAGTTCGTACTCGAGCCCTCCGGTCATCACCGAACCCTGCAGGCGCTCACCAGCGATGGTTCCGCCACTCACGTCGAGAAAGCGCCGGAAGCCGTACGGCGTGTTGCCGACCTCGTGCTCGGCGCGGATGTCGAGCGTGATGGTGAAGGCAAGCTCGCCCTGTGTTGGCGCAGGGATCCCTTCGCCCATGCCGCACGCCCACCCCGGATCGGGAATGATTGTCGCGTCCTCCGAAATGCCTCCCGTGGTGACCCCACCCGAACCGGTCACGCCCGTACTGCCACCGGCGCTCCCTGTGGACGTTCCGCCGGCTCCAGTGCTCCCGCCCATGCCGGCGCCACCACTGGACGCGTCGCCGGTCGTTCCGCTGGTCGTGCCGGTGGACGTGCCTGCGGTGGAACCTGTCGTCGCTGCCGCTCCTCCCCCTGCGCCCGTCGTGCTCGAAGCAGTGGATCCCATCAGCGTCGCCCCACTCGTGCTGGCGACGGCGGCAGCAGTCGTGGTTTGAGGCGCGCCGGTAGCAGTGCCTCCAGTCGTGCTCGAGTTCGATGTCTGTGCGTCCGAATCGTCGCCACAGCCGGTCGAGAGCGCCGCACAAAGCAAGAGTCCGCGGCTGACGGGCGCGCGAGCGACGGCGCGGGGACAGACGGCCCTGCCGTTGCTCCGGTGCGCAGCGCACGGAAAGGGGTTGCGGCCGTTCATCGTCATTCTCCTTCGCTTCGCAGTCACTGCCATGACCGGTCCTCTACTTCATGCTTAGGTCCATGGGTTCAGCTTTAGGCGTGCCTTACTAG
>JAICQQ010000064.1 GCA_025937785.1 Polyangiaceae bacterium | reverse complement strand
GCGGGCCTTTGCAGCCATTGGTTCACTTGCCTCGCTCGGCGTTGAGGGGGTGGCGCGGGGACTCGACACCGTCCTTGAGCGCCGGCGTCGCCAAATACGAACAGAAATACGAACACTAACGGGAATGACCGGTTTTTCACATATAGCCTCTAAGCGAATCCCACAACACGACGCGACCCACGAGCACGTTTTGCCCTTCGCCGACCTGTGCAACTCGAGTGCGATCCGGGCATCGCCGTCGTCGCTCGCAAGCTCGGTCGTACATTCGAAACCGTCCCACTGCGTCCGCAGCACTCGCTCCACCGGATCAGCTGCGAAACTTCTCACTGGGAATGATCCGGGGCTCGCGAGCACCCACCGAGCGCGAGCATGCCGTTCATCTCTTGTTTCCAGTTTCCATTGCTATTTCATATTGAACTAACAATAGAGAACAGCGCGGAACGCAAAGGGCGAAGGAGCCGGGCTCGCACTGCGGAACGGCAGGCGCGCGGGCCCCTCAGTTGCCGGCGTCGTCCGCGCCGCCAGCACCGCCGAAGGGCGACGGGGGATTGGGATCGCGGATCATGAACAGCAGGCTCTGGCTCTCGTCGGTGCCCTGCCGATAGAACATCGACACTTCGTCACCGATCCGCGCCGGCAGGAAGAAATCGTAGCGGCCGTCACTGCCCACGACTTCTCCTCGAATGTCTTTGCTGCGCAGGTTGATGGCGAAGATCGACGACCGGCTCGGCACCGACCCGCGCAGGCGCACTTCACCAGTGGCGGGATCGGGCCCGGTCACTTCGGGCTGCTCGGGAGGCGGCAGCGGCAGCGTGGGCGACAAGCAGCCGGTCGCGGCAGCACCCGTGAGAAGTCCCAGGAAAACTCGCCGCCGCTGCTGCCGCATCGGCGTCACCATAGCACGTGCCATGCCGGACGTCGTATAAGCTTAAGCCATTAAATTAATTAACTATTCATGAATGATGCTGGATCGCGCCTGCGCCTTGCCGCCAACTTAGTTGCATAGCAACCAACTCGATTGGCACCCCGTAAGTTCGGCTTCTGTCGCAAAATCGCAGAAAGTGTTACCGGCACGGGAGCAAGCCTCGACTCTCGATGTCACGACTTGCCCCGCTGGCCCCATTGACCGAACTCGCCTCGCTCCCCCACCCGCTTGCGCTACCGCGCGAACCGCCTCTGCTCAGGACACGACGCTGGTTGCAGCGCGGCGTGGGGCTGGCGCGCCCGCTGCCGGCAGTGCTCGTGGCGGCAGGGCTGCTGCAGGTTTGGTTGGCTCCCGAGAGCCCGGTGCCAACGGCGCGCGACGTGTCGCAGGCGCTCGGGGACACCTTGGCGACGCTCGGCCTGCGTTTGCGGCCCAACGATGCTTACTGGCTCGAGCCAGGACCCGCGCTGGCTCCCTTCGAGCGGCGGGAGCCTGAAGTCGTGTTCCGCGCCGGCGAGGGCGACGCCCCTGCCGACGTGTACAAGGCCAGCGTGCGTCTCTCCCCCGAGGGGCGTCTGCTCGCCATCACGGGTCTCTACAACCTGACCGAGACTTCGGCGGCGGATGAGCAAGCCCTGGTGGTGGAGGGCCAGCGCGCAGCGTGGGCGATCGGCGATGGGGGCAGGTTCTACAGCATTCACCTGGCTGATCTCGGCGGCGAAAAGATCCCCCGCGACAGCGAGTGGACCTGGCTCAAGCGCACCCAGCGGCGTTTGGCCAACCTGCAGGGCACCGGCAGCCTCGATGGCATCGGTCGGCGCTCTTTCAAGCTCGAACCGAGCGCGTCGCAGCTGGTGCTGGGGTTCTCTGGAGCTACGTTGCTCGTCGACGCCAATGGACAGCGGATGCGCGTCGAGGCCGACGGCGCGGGCAAGCCTCCGCTACCTGCCAGCCTCGTCGAGCAAAGCCACCACCTGGCGCGCCCTGGCAACTTGATCACGTGGGCCGTCGATCGCGTGCGCGCCGCTCCCTGGTTCGGCAATAACCGCATGCAATGGGTGAAAGCGGTCGGCTTCGCCGGTTTGGACTACGTAGAACGCTTCGTGGGTACGGTCACCGGCAGCGACGGCTCCGAAGAGGTGAAAGCAGAGCTGGGCGAGCTCGCGAAGCTGAAGCCGGTCGAGTACACCGATCCGGAAACGGGCTGGCCACCGCCGCCGATGCAACCCCTGTTGAAGAAGCCGATCGAGGGCGAAGGCAAGTGGGTATCGCTCGAGAACGATCCGTTCATCAAGACGAACCCCGGGGCGCCGTCGCCCTTCATGTTTTCGTTCATTCGCACGGACTACAAGCGCCCGTTCAGTCAGACCTACGTGCTGTTGTGGGACCCAAGACAGGTCGAGTTGCATGCGCAGAGCGGCACTCAAGAACCCAAGACCGCCACCGGCGAGACCGGCGATGGCCTCGTCCCTCGCAAGGTCGGCGTCGTCGACCGTTTGCTAGCCGGCTTCAACGGCGGCTTCCAGGCGACCCATGGCGAGTTCGGGATGATGGCCGAAGGCGTCGTTTACCTTCCCCCCAAACCGTACAGCGCGACGGTCGCCAAGCTCGCGGACGGCTGGACCGCGTTCGGTACCTGGCCGGACGACGAGCACGTCCCCGACAACGTGGTCTCGTTCCGTCAGAACATGACGCCGCTCACGCAAGACAGCGTGCCGAACCCGTACAAACGCGCCTGGTGGGGCGGCGTACCTCCAGGCTGGGAAGAAGAGTCTCGCACCATCCGCAGCGCCGTGTGTCTCACGCGGGAGCACTTCGTGGCGTACATCTACGGCTCTTCCATCGACGCCGATCACCTCGGCATGGCCGCCGAGGCGGCCCGCTGCGACTACACCATTCACCTGGACATGAACCCCGGCCACACCGGGCTCGAATTCTACCATGTCGCTCCCACTGGCCAGCTGCCGCGCATCGGCGACAAGCTCGAATCGACCTGGCAAGCCGAAGGTCCGGTCTCTGACATGCCCGGCTGGCAGTTCCAGGGGCGCCGCATGATCAAGTACATGGCCTTGATGAACTTCCCGAGGTACATCAACCGCGAGTCACGCGATTTCTTTTATCTCACGCTGCGCCACATCCTGCCGGGTGCTGCGATTCCGACCAACCTGGGAGCGAAGTCGACGACTGCGGGCCCGGGCGGAGGCTGGCAAACGAAAGGGCTGCCGCAGCATGGCTGGCCGTTGGCGATCGCCACGGCGACGCTCTCGCCCGATCCGAAGCGCCCCCACACCCAGCTCGAAGCGGTCAAATTGGACGGGCGCATGCTCGCGCTTGCGCCGGCAACGGCGTCGGATCCGGGTGACGACACGGTGATCACATTCGCTCCCTCGTCTGCCACGAAGGCGCCCCTGGCCCTGTGGTGGACCCATACCGGGTTTTCGATCGCCGCGCCCTCCGCTGCGGCTCTCGTCGCGCTCGAGGCAAAACAGCACGCGCGCGCCGTGGGCTTCGGTGTGCCCCTCGAGGCTGCTGCCGGAAAGGTGATCGTGGCTGCCGCTGGCGTCGACGCCGGCGGGTTCGCCATCTACTTGGAGGTCATGAGCGGCCACGAGCGCGCGAGCGACGCGCGCCTGTTGAGCTCGCTGCTGTCCGAGCTCGGCTGCACCCAGATCGTGTTGTTCGAGCAAAGCCTGATGCCCGCCATCGGCGGCGTGCGCGGCCTCGACGGGCGCGCGCCTGGCGCGCAGAAGCGCGGCGTGCACCTCGTGCGCGGCGTCGCTCCGGGCGCGCGCCGCTTTTTCAAAGACACCCCGGTCGTGCACCCCGACGTCTGGGCGCCCCTCCAGCGAAAGCGCGTCCGCTACTTCCGCAAGCCAACCCCGGCAGCCTCGAGCGATGCCGAAGCATCGCCCACACCCCCCCCCGCCGAATAGCCGCGAGCCCATGCGTCTGGGTCACCCACCCCGACCGCCGGCAGCCGCCCGCGCATCGATTCCATTACCAATAGAGCTTTGAAGCAGGACGCTCCCCCCAAGGCATGAACGGCCTTGGACGCGAATGCACGCGCGTTTCAGGATGCCGCCGGGCGTCGACCGTTCTGCTGCGAATCATCCAGACTCATGCGAGCGGAGGCAGCGATTTTGCAAATTATGCCGGTTGCGTGGCCCATTGGCCTCGCATTGTCCTACAAGGGGCGCTATTGTCAGGCTACCCAAATTCAAAGACCTGCGGCTCGTTTCAAACAGGGGTTTCGGACGCATCTCATCGACTACTGAATCTGTGACATGCCGATCTTCGACTGATCGTTTACAGCTGAACGCTCCCCAAGCACGCGAAGCTTTCGTAGGCCACGCAGCACTTGGTGAACGTCAACATGGCGGAACCTGACGAATGATCATGCGGACGCGAGAACCCCGCCGCTGGTTGAGTGGTATCGAAGCTGGCCACCACGGCCACGCCGACTTGGAGAGAGTAAACCTGACATGAGCGACAAGGGCGGATCAGACTTAGACGTATTCGACGGCCTTGCGAAAAAATCGCGTCCCAGCGGCGCACCCAATTCGTCCCCGCGTCAGAAGACGCTGTTGGGTTTGGCGAGCCCCATGGGCGGGGCCGGGCGCAGCAACCCGGGCTTTCCGGCTCCGAGCCGGCCCTCGGTGCCTCCCGTGTCGCGCGGTGCTGCACCGCCCCCCGCGCCGCCGAGCGCGCTCTCTGCGCCGCCACCACCCCCGCCACCGCCGAGTCCGAGCGCGGTGGCGAACCCCTTCGATGTGTCGTCGGTGAGCAGCCGCCCGCCGCCGCCACCCGCGCCGTCCGGGTTCAGCAAGCCGCCGCCACCACCTCCGTCCGCGGTCTCGAGCGCGGCTTTGGGTTCAGCGACCCTCCCGCTGCCGCCACCACCGCCCGCCCCCAGCAAAGCGCCCCCCGCTCCGCCCGCCGGGCTCGGCGGCACCGTGCAGCTGCCGCCCTCCGCGAACCCGCTCGGAGCACCGGCCGCGGCGGGGCCGTTCGGCACCGTCGCGCTGCCGGCGTCGAATCAACCACCGCCAGGCGTGTTCCCGCCCGCCCCCGGTTTCTCCCCGGCGCCGGGCGCCCCCCCCGCGACCTCGAAAGCGCCGGGGCTACCCCCGCCGCCGCCTCCCTCACTGAAGCCCCCCGCCCCGGTCGCGAGCGCCGACGACGTCGAGACCAGCCCTGGCCGGCTCCCCACGCCGATGGCAACGGCGCTCCCACCGACCCCCGGCGCGCCGCCTGGCGGTCCCATGGACATCGACTGGGACGACGAGGACGAGAAGACGACCGTCTTCGACCGCGCCGGCGAAGACACTGCGCGGGCGCTGCTCCACCCCAGCGGACCGCCGTTGCCTGCTGCCGGGACCAAACCGCCCCCGCCACCCCCCAAGCCCGCTGCGGGGGCAGCCCCACCGCCCCCGGCGCCGCCCGCCTTGTCGCGACCGTCGATGCCCGTGCCCGCTCCACCGCGAGGCTCGGGTCCGCCGCCGCCCCCACCCGTCGCGGCCGCCGCGGCGCCGACGTTGATCACGATGCGCCCCCCGGCGAGTCGCCTGCCGGTCCCCACCCCCGCGCCGATGCGGACCGCGACCTCGCCGGGTCGGGCCATGACGCCCGCCACGGCCATGACCAGCACTCCCTCCGATCCCTTCGCGCGCACGCAGAGCGGCAAGGTGAAGTGGGCGGCGGTGGCCGCGGCCGCGTTGCTCATCGTGATCGCATTCGTGTTCGTGATGATGCCCGGCACCGGCACGCTGGTCGTCAGCGTGGCAGGTCCAGGTAACAAGTCGGTCGACAAGGTGAAGGTCTTCATCGACGACCAGGAGGTGTGCAGCCAATCTCCGTGCATCGCCGCCGACCTCAAGTCCGGTACTCACATCGTCAAGGTCGTTGCCGAGGGCTACGGGTCGACCGCGGGCAAGGCTTACAGCGTGGAGTCGGGCACCGAAACGCCCGTCAACATCACGCTCGCCGCTCCGAGCCCGGGCACCGGCATTCTCGTGAAGCACGACGGTTCCGGACTCAAGCTCTGGGTCGACGGCAAAGAGATCGGTCCGCTGCCGCAAGAGCTGAAAGAGATGTCACCGGGTTCGCATCAGCTGAAAATCGGTGGCAGCGATCGCTACGAGGAACACAAGGAGACGATCAACGTCGAGATCGACAAGATGCTCACCGTCGAGCCCAAGCTGAAGGTGATCAAGGGCGAAGCCACGCTCGAGCCCGGTGAAAATGCCGAAGGCGCCAAGATCCTGCTCGTGAGCGGTAAAGAGCGGCGCCCGCTCAACAAAGATCTCCCCGTGCGCCTCGAGGTCGGCACCGACAAGCGGTACAAGATCGTGGCCACCAAAGAAGGCTACGAGACCTACGAGAACTTCATCGAATTCGACGACGGCAAGGCCGAGAAGACCTTCATCATTTCGTTGAAGGAAAGCGGCGACGGCGCCGTAGCAGCCGTTGACGGCGAGGCGGACGCGCCCGCTCGCAGCGCGCCCCCAGTGTCTGCCGCCGCAAGGTTCACGGGCGCCCCCACGCACACACCGCCGGCCGCCGCCGCCGCCGCGGGCAAGGGCGTGCTCAACATCAACTCCATTCCCGTCTCCAAGGTCATCCTCGACGGCGTGCCCAAGGGCACGACTCCCGTCATCGGCGTCAAGGTCGCGCCGGGGACCCACACCGTCGTGTTCCAGCACCCGGAGCACGGTCGCAAGGTTCGCGCCGTGACGGTGCAGGCCGGTAAGACGGCTACCGCCGCTGTCCGCTTCCCCTGATCCGAGATGCCTCGGCCCTGACTCGCCGGCGCGGCGTCAGGGCGTGATGCCGAGCTCACGCCAGGCGGTGGCGCAGCCTTCGGGCTCGCTGCCGCCCGTCCCCCGAACGCAGGCGACGGGGTCGAAGCCCGGCCCGACGACGAGCGCCATGTCCTGAGAGGCGAACCCGAGATCCGCCTTCCAGGCTTCGCGGAAGCGCCGCGAGTGCAGCTCCAGCATCTCCTTGCCCTGCGCCTTCAGTGCCTTGCGCAGGTAGCTCTCGGCCCGCGCCCGCACCTCGGGGTCGTCGTTGACCGCCAAGAAGCGCTCGAGGAACTGGATATTGGCCTCGTGCATGCCCGACTTGTTGAGCATGCCCGCGGCAACGATGCACTGATAAGGGATGTTCTCGTCGTCGCTCGACAGCTCGCACGCGCGCGTCAACAACTCTGCTCCCTCGCGCTGCCAGGCGTTCTTCTCTTGTTCGCTCTTCAAATGTGGGGGCGCCAGATACGCGAGAAACTGCCCCGCGGACATCCACAAAAGCGCATCGAACGGCCGTTCGCGTGTGCCCCGCAGCAAGATCTCGCGCGCCATGACATAGTGCTCGTAGGGAGGGGTCCTCGGCTGTAACGTGAGCAGTGTGTCGGCGAAGAGGTAGGGCGTCCCGAACTTCGGGTCGAGTTCGTTGATGGTGTGCAGGTACTGCCCTACCGTCTCGAACAGACGCTTCTCCTGAAAATGGAGGCCGTAAGAGACCAGCACATGGGCGTAGATCAAATCCGCCAAGGCAGCGCGATAACCCAGGCTCAACACGACCGTCTGGGTAGGCGCCGGCAACGTGTAAACGTCTCGCGCAGTTTTGAGCTTCGCGTACGGTTCGAGCAGCGCGCCTCTGAAGTACTGAACCGCCAGCGCGGACAGCGCCATCAAGCAGGCACACACGAGCTTCTGCCTCATGGTCCTCCGACTACTCGAGTTCGCGATAGATACTGACGGGCGACGTCACCGGTTCGCCGCCGTCGCGGGTGCTGCCCCGGATTTCGAAGGTGCTGAACAGCCCGTCCCCATCGAGATCGCCATGAGCGAAGGCTCGGAACACGGCGACCCCGGGCTTGGCTTCGCTTTCGAACGCGAAGCTGTAGGCGTGATCGACCGTCCATTGGAACTGCAGGCGGCGCCAGGTGGGATGATCCCAGGTGCCGGGGGGATCGGTGACGCTGACGCCCTTGGGTACCTCCGCCGGTGTCAACCCCACGCTTTCGGGGTAGGCGAACTCCGCGGCGTGACCTGCAGCCAGCCAAGTGGCCCGGGTGGCGATTCGGTTCAAGCCGTCGACGGGCTCGACGAGGCGCGAAGCATGCACGTTACGCACGAACGTCGGCACCGTGGCAGCGAGGATCGAGCCCACGAGCGCCACGCCCAGGGCGGCTTCGAGCGGTGTGAACGATCGCACCAGGCCACGCTAGCACGGGACCCGGAAAACCGCGAAACGCTGGTGATCGCCCTATTCGCCCGCGTGGATCGAGATGATTTCGGCGTGCAGGCTCGAGGTCATGAATCCGCTAGGGTTCCCATCCCCGTCGAGGTCGCCCTTCGCCACCGCGACGTACCAGGGACCTCCGGGCGAGGGCCAATCCGGCGTGTCGAAGTCGAGGGGCAGGTCGGGCAGGTCGTCGCTGGCACTGCCGGCCATGCAAGCGTAGCCGAAGAGCACCGGACCGGTACTGTTCACCCCCAGCGTCTGGAAGTTATCGCCTGCGGAGGCGGGCTTACCGCCCTCCCACGCGTACTTGTCGGTGCCGATTTCCCGGTCGTCCTGCGGGTAGAACGTGTCCAAGTCTTTCGTGACAGCCAGATAGCGAAACGTCTCCGCTTTGAACGCCTCCTGAGCGGCCTTGATGGTACCCAGCATTTGCGTGGCTTCGCCGGTCTTCGCGGAGCTGATGTAGCGCTTGTAACCCACGGTCGCCAGCGCCGCCAGCACGCCGACCATGGCCACGACGATCATGAGCTCGATCAGGGTGACGCCGCGCGCCTGCCCACGACACCACGCGGGGAGCCCTGCGCTACTCCCCTTGATTTTTGACATAGACCTCACCGTTCAGGCTGCCCGCCAAATAAAGACTGAAGGTCGAATCGCCATCCAGATCGGCCTTCGCATGGATCAAGTACCAGGGCTCGTTCTGCGTGCCGAAGGTCGGCAGTGTCAGCGCCGTGAAACCGTTGGTCGCCTGGTTCGGGTCGGTGCCCGCGTTGCCTGCCACGGTCGTGTACACGGCCTGCACGGCACCCGGATTCGTGACGTTGAGCCTGCGCCAGTTGTCCTTGTCCGCGTGCGTGATGCTCTCCCACGCGTGCATGGTTCGGTTCGGAGTTGTCTCCGGGTAGTACGCCGTCAACGAGGCCGAGACGTCGAGGTAGCGCTGCGACTCGGCTCGCCAGCGCTCTTGCGCGGCGGCGATCGACTGGATCATGCTGGTTGCTTCGATGCTACGCCCCGAGCTCACGTGCTGACGGAAGAGCGTGATGCCGATGGTCGAGAGCACTCCGACGATCGCGACGACCACGAGCAGCTCTACCAGCGTGAACGCGCGAGTGCGCCGGACGGACCGGAAGGAGCAACGAGGCACCGCGCGTTCAGGCATCGCTCACTAGTATACTCCGAGCCGCGGAAAAGTGCAGTTTTGCGCGAGCGCTGGCGTGCGCCGAGCGCGCGTCGTGCGCCCACATCGCCCCCGCCGGTGACCGCGGGTCGCGTCCTCAAATCTCGGGCAGATCGTCCCGCGACGAACTCGGTTCGTCCCCTGGCCCGTCCAACCCGTGCTTCTCCAGCCGGTAGCGCAGCGAGCGAAAGGTAATACCTAGTAGTTTGGCAGCCGCTTTCCTCACACCGCCCGTGCGTTCGAGCGCCTCGAGCAGAAAGCGGCGCTCCACTTCGTTCATCACGTCGTCGAGCCGGCAGCCCGCTTCCGGGAGTTCGAGCAGGCCGGCTCCGGTTCCTCCCGCCACCCCGCTCACGGAGGGCGGGAGCTCGCCGAGGCCGAGTACGCGGGATCCGCTCAAGGCCACTGCCCGTTCGATGATGTTCTCGAGCTCGCGCACGTTGCCTGGAAAATCGTAGCTCTGCAGGGCACGCAAGGCGTCCGGGGTCAGCCCGATGACCTCCTTGCCCATTTCGATCGAGTATTGGTGCAAGAAGCGCTCGATCAGCGGCGCCAGGTCCTCGACGCGCTCGCGCAACGACGGCAGCTCTACGCGGATCACGTTGAGGCGATAGTACAGGTCCTGCCGGAAACGACCGTCGCTGATGGCGGCTTCGACGTCGCGATTGGTGGCTGCCAACAAACGAACGTCGACGGGCACTTCGCGCGCGCCGCCCACCGGGCGCACGGCCTTTTCTTGGAGCGCTCGCAGCAGCTTGACCTGCAGGTTCAGCGGGAGCTCTCCCACCTCGTCGAGGAACAGAGTGCCGCCATCGGCGCTCCGAAACAGGCCTGCCTGGCTGGCTGACGCTCCGGTGAAGGCGCCCTTCTCGTGCCCGAACAGCTCGCTTTCCATCAGCGCTTCCGGCAGCGCGCCGCAGTTCACGACCAAGAACGGCCGGTCTTTGCGATCCGAGCGCTCGTGCACATAACGCGCGATGCGCTCCTTGCCCGTCCCGCTCTCGCCAGTAATGAACACCGTGGTCTTGGTTCCGGCGATGCGCTCGATCAAGCTGATGATCGCGCGCATGCGAGGGCTGCGGCAGACCAGGGAGTTTTCGGCGAGTCCGGTGACCTGCGCGCGCAGCCGCTGGTTCTCGAGCACGATGGCTTGCTTCTCGAGCGCCTTGCGGACCAGCGCTACGAGCTCACCCTGCTCGAAGGGTTTGGTCACGAAGTCGTAAGCCCCGAGCCGCATCGCATCGATCGCGTTCTCTACCGTCGAGTGCGCGGTGATCAGGATCACCTCGGTCGAGGCGCTGCGAGACTTCGCGGCCGTGAGCACGTCGAGGCCGGAGCCGTCGGGCATGGCCAGATCCGTCAAGACCAGCGGAAACGGTTGCGGGCTGCCCTCGATCGATTCCAGCGCCGCCTTGCGCCCCGCGGCGCTGGTCACCGAGTACCCCTCGCGGCGGAACATGATGGTCATCATTTGCCGCAAGCCGGGCTCGTCATCGACAATGAGGAGACGCGAGCTGGGCGGCACTAAGGAAGGCATCGGAACCTAGCGGAGGAGGGCGTGGAGCGGAGGAGGGCGCTCGAAAGGGCCGGCAGCAAGGCGAAACGCGGTAGCGGGCCGGTGGGGTTGGCTACAGGTCCAAACCGCGAATACCATTGGATCGAAGGGCCGTGAGCGATGGCGGCCGGCATGAAGAGTTGCTCTGGAGCGCGTTCGTTCTACGATTGAGCCATACAGCCTAGCTTGATGTTACGCCATTGCCTAATTTCGCAGACCCTCGGCGTCCTGGCGCTGAGCGGCTCGCTCGTGGTTGTCGGATGCGCCGGCTCGGACGCTGAGTCTCAAGCTAGCACCTCCGGCGGTGACGGAGGCTCCGGGGGAGCTCCCGTCGAAGCCCCCACGCTGCGTTTCTTTCTCGACGAAGATCCCGCAGTGTCGCTCGTCGAGCAAGATCTCATCCCCGAAGAGCTGCGCCTGATTGGCGTCCAAGCGTCGCCGCCGGGCGCCTACCGCGTTCGCTTCTCGCTCGTCTCGCTCGACGGAGCCCCGCCGCACGACGGCTCGCTGGATCGGACCGACGCACTGACCGACCCCATGACCGGCATCGCCTACGTGCGGCTCCGCGCGCCGAGCAGCTTCACGCAGTTCACGCTGCAAGCGTCGATCGGAACGACGAGCAGCGCCGAGCTCAAGGTCTACGTCGAGTCGCAAGGCTGGGCCGAACTGCAGGTGATCCCCGAGTACACCGGGCAACGCGCGGTGACCGAGTGGGTCGCCAACGCCTACCTCAAGGTGCGCTGTCCGGACGTCGCTCAAGTGACCGAGCTCGATCGCGGGCTGCCTGCAGATACCCAGTACAAGGCGACTTCGGTGTTCGGCATCCCCCCGCGCCTGGAGGTTCCGGTGCAGCCCAACATGGCGATTACCCTGCGCGCTGGGCATTATCTGTACGGCTGCGTCAACATGAATCAGCCGCTCATCAACCAGCTGAGCTCGGTCACCGTCAACCTCGCCAACGTCCCCATTCAGCTGAATGACGTGAGTCTCGACGTCCAGCTGGGCGTTCAAGAGACGAGCGAGGCGTGGGTCGATCATCTCGAGAGCGCGGCAGAGGACGTGATCGCCGCCTTCGCCGGCGACACGGAAAGTGACCTGGAACTGCTGCTCGAGACCATGGCCTCGCTGCTCGATTCTGCCAGCGAGCGCGAGGCCTTCCAAGCCGCCGCCGAGGCCGACGCGTGGGAGGCGAGCGCCCTGCCGAGCATCGCGAACATGGACCCCCGCGCGCTCAGAAACGCGCTCGCGGGCTGGCTAAGCGCGGGCTCGACGGCGCTCAGCACCGAAACGGCCTTCGCCGGCGTACTGCGCTCGCCGCCCACGGCGGACGGCACCGCCGAGTTCCAGCTGGGTGAGGTCGCCGGCGTGGACGCCGAGCGGGCCGGCTTCGAGCCCACGCTGAACACCACCTGGACCGCCGATCCGAACGACACCGTGGCGCTGGGGGCGACCCTGCGCTGGTCCACCAGCGCGCTCGCCAGCGCCCTGGCGGAAGCCAAGGCCACGTTGGAGCACCCCGAAGCCGATGACCTGTCCGAGGCGTTCGCAAGGCTGCTCGACTGCGAGATCTTGGCTGAAACCCTGGCCAGCGCCAGCGCTACCGAGTTCGTGTTCGACGAATGTGACAGCGCCTGCACGCAGCAACTCTGCCGCGCGGCCCTGGAGGCGATCGAGGCGCGGGTCTGGACGGCCTCGGACGAGGAACAGGAGCTTCAGCTCAGCGCCACGGGCGCCGCGCTCGTCGACGACGAAGCGCGCGCCGTTTCGTTCACGGGGACGTGGCGCGGAACATTCCCCATGGGCGAAAGCTCGGCGGTCGGTGGTGTAGTCTCCGGAACCGAACCCCAGGACCCTGCCGAATGACGGAAGCGAAGGCTACTCCAGACCCGGCGCCGCTGGCCGACCGCTACTTGGAGTGCACGAGCCCGGCCACGGGCGAGCGCATAGGCCAGATCGAAGTGATGGGCGAAGAAGCCGTGCGTCGCGCCGTGGCAAGCGCGCGACAGGCGCAGCGCGGCTGGGGCGAGCTCCCGGTGAAAGAGCGTGCCGAACGCGTGCTGGGGTTCTGCGATCGGCTGATCGAGCGCGCGGAAGACCTGGTCGACCTGCTCGTGCTCGAAACCAGCAAACCGCGGCTCGAAGCGATCAGCAACGAGATCCTGGTGCTGGCCGACTTGATCCACTGGCACGCCAAACACGCGCCCGAAATCCTGCGACCCCGCGAAGAGCGACTCCACCTGTTGAAGCACCGGAAGAGTACGATTTCGTACGTGCCGCGAGGCGTCGTCGCTGTGATTTCTCCCTGGAACTACCCGCTCATGCTGCCGTTTTCGGACGTGAGCCTGGCCGTGCTCGCCGGCAACGCCGTGGTGCTGAAGCCGAGCGAACATGCGTCACTGGTCGCGCTCCGAGCCAAACAGCTGTGGGATGCGAGCGAACTGCCACCCGATCTATTGCAGGTCGTGACTGGTGGGGCCGAAACCGCGCGAGCGCTGATCGACGCGGGCGTTCAGAAGGTGTCGTTCACCGGCAGTGTCGACGTCGGACGCAAGGTCGCCGAGCAGTGCGGCAGAAACTTGATCGAGTGCGTGCTCGAGCTCGGCGGGAAGGCGCCGCTCATCGTATGCGCCGACGCGGACGTCGAACGTGCCGCGCGAGCCATCACCTGGGGCGGGTTCGCGAACATGGGGCAGGCCTGCGTGTCGGTGGAACGCGTGTTCGCTCACGCCGCTGTCTACGACGCGCTCGTGAAGCGCGTGGGCGAACTCGTGCGCGAGCTGCGCCAAGGGGCGCCGGAAGACTTCGACATCGACGTCGGCGCGATCAGGCTCGAGCGCAACCTGGCGCACCTCGACGCGCTCGTCGCCGACGCTGTCGCCAAGGGCGCGGTCGTCGCGGCTGGAGGCCAGCGGCTCCCGCGGCGCGGCAACTTCTACGCCCCCACCCTACTCGTCGATTGCTCGCCCGAGATGCGCGTGATGCAAGAGGAGATCTTCGGGCCGCTCGTCCCCATGATGCGGGTCGACGGCGACGAAGAGGCGCTCAGCATCGCCAACGGCTTACCGCTGGGCCTATCGTCCTACGTCTTCAGCCGCGACACCGAGCACGCCGAGGCGCTCGCCCGCCGCATCGAGGCCGGCAGCGTGGTGATCAACGATGTGCACTCGGACATCGCCAGCCCCGAGGTCCCCTTCGGCGGCATCAAGCTGAGCGGCTACGGCAAGGTCCACGGCATCGAAGGGCTGCGCTCGATGTGTATCACCAAACACGTCAGCGCGAATCGCACGCCGTTACCCGCTCGCAGCCCCTTTTGGTTTCCCTACGACAGCCGCGACATCCCGCGCGCGATCCGGGGACTGCGGCTGCTCTTCACCCGCCACGGGCCGCTCGGACGCCTGTCGCAATGGCTGTGACGAGGCAGCAGACGCGAGCGGTCTGAGCCGAGCGTGCCTGCGTCAACTCGCGCGGGCGCGCGCGAGACGTGCTTCGATCGCAAAGGCGAACGCGGTCAGCGCCAGCACCTCGTTCAGGTCGCCGCCACTGCGTGCATCCTTCACCAGCCGTCGGAACTCGAGATAGCGACGACCCTCGAGGCCGAGCAAGCTGACCACGAGCGCGGGGTCCCGCGGAGCTTCGGTCGTTCCTCCGAGCGCGCTCGCGACGCCGGCGAGCGTGCGCGACAGCAGTTCGTCCGCGAGCCGGACCGCGTCCGCGAAGCGACCCTCGCGAATCGCCGTTTCGAGCTCGACGACCTGGCCGCGCTCGTGCTCGGGCCACAGCACCTGAAAGCTCGCGCCCGTCCGCGGCACCGGCCGCTCACGCAACACCGGCTCGAGCCCCGGCTCGCTGTCATGACCTGCGAACGGCTCCACGCTGGGAGGGCTCGAGGAAGGCGACGGCGGCTCCGGCTCCGGCTCGGGCGCGGCGGAGCCGCCGCGGCCCACGGTTGCCGGCGCCTGCTTCACCTCGCGCAACGGCTCACTCGGGCGCGGGGGGCTGTCCGCGAGGCTCAAGAGGCCGCTCGGCTGCCTGGGCCGCGGCATCAGCGGCGCTGGTTGTACGGGGGAACGCTGCGGCTCGACGCCGCGCAACGCTTCGGTCAGACCGCCTTCGGGCACCTGGAGCTCGTTGGTGACCAGCTCCCTGCCCTCGGGGGTCCTGCGCTCGAAGTCATCGAGCACCGCTCGCGCGATCGCATCCAGAGTTTCGTAGACGCCGTCCCCCTGCGTGGCGCAGGTCGCGAACGAGGGGGCCCCGAACTGGTCCAGCTGCCGCTCGAGCTCTTCGATGCTGACCACGTCGTAAAGGTCGCGCTTGTTGTAAGCGATCACGTGCGGCACATCGCTCAGTTTGCGCGCGTGCTCGCGCAGGTTCTCGCTCAAGTTCGCCAGGCTCTCGAGGTTGGCATCCAAGCGAGCGCGCTGCGAGTCTGCGACGAACACGATGCCGTCGGCACCCGTCAACACCAGGCGTCGCGTTGCGTTGTAGTAGACCTGCCCGGGCACCGTGAACAGTTGCAGCCGCACGCCCATACCGCGCGCGGTGGGCAAGCGTATCGGCAAGAAATCGAAGTACAGCGTACGATCGACGGGGGTCGCCAGGCTGACCATCTTGCCCCGGTGCTCCGCCTTCGTGGTGGCGTGGATGTGCTGCAGCGTCGTTGTTTTTCCGCCGAGGCCAGGACCGTAGTAGACGATTTTGAAGACGAGCTCCCGCGCGAGCGGATTAACCACGGGCATAGGCCCGTCAAAGATAGACCAACTAGTCTCCTGTCTCCATGGTTCGTCCTGAAATTCGCGCGGCCGGGCCTCTGCGAGGCCGCGTCGAATTTCGGCTCGGGCGTCCGCTCCACACCAGAAAAAGCGTTGAGTCTTCGAGTGGCGAATCGAGATTCACCAAACAGCGGCGCGCGGCTCGCGGTTATTGCACCGGCTTTGGGGATCGCGCCTGGGTGCGGGGCTCCAGTGTTGCACGCGAACTCTCCTACCAAAGCACACACCGCTCGCCGCAGCGCGCAGTAGACCGAGAAACGGCCCGCTGGTCGAGCGACGGCCTTCGAACTCAGGCGCGTGGCGCGCTCACGGATCACCGCGAATTTCGCCCAGACCCGCCGCTTCGAGCTCGCGGAGCCGCGCTTCCTTCCAGATCGGAGAGCGCAAGCTCAGCACGATCGAGCCGAGCGCGGCCAACCCCGCCAACACCCCGAGCGCCGTGAACAACTTGTCGAGGCGCTGGGGCCGGTGCTGCAGCTCGAGCAGTGCACCGAAGGCAGCGCCAGCCAGGAAGCCGCCGATATGAGCGGCGTTGTTCACCGGCATGACCAGCGCGAAGATCAGGGCGTACACGACGACCCGCACGAAGCGATCCTTGAGCTCAGGGTCTCGCCGAACTGCCATGGCTCCGAGTTCACCGCCGACGATCCCGAAGATGGCCCCGCTCGCGCCCGCGGTCAGCGGCGAAGCGCCGTAGCGCCAGCTGTACCAGGCATCGCTCAGCCAAAAGCCCGAGTACCCGGAGATGACCACCAGGATCAGGAAGCGAGCGCTGCCGAAGCGGCGCTCCGCGTGGCCCCCCAGGTCGACCATGCTCATGAGGTTCAGCGCCAAGTGCAGCCAGCCCAGGTGCACGAACACCGCGGCCAGGCGCCGGAAAGGCTCGCGGCTTCCATAGTCCAGGCCGAGGGCTCCCCAGCGCAGCAGCTCCGAAGGCAAGAAGCCTTTCGACTGACCCAGAATCGACAGACCAAGCGGCATGCCGCCGTGATCCAGCACACAGAAGGCAAACACGGCGATGCAGACCGCCACCAGCACGCGCGTCGCTGGGAAGCCCGCCCCCAGAAATGCCCCTGCCACACCGAACAGCTGTTCGCGCACCGGCCCCCCGAACTTGGCTCCGCAGTAGTGACACTGGGTTTCGTCGACGCTGTTCATGCGCCGGCAGTTGCGGCAAATCCTGGAGCCTGTCGCCATTTTGCTCGCTTGATATCGTCAAACTCCCCGCGAGGGGCAAGCCCGCGCCGCGTCTGCCGCGAAAATCGGGACCGCCGTATGAAACCGGCCCGGCCCTTCTAGGCGTAAGCTCGCTGCCTTGCGCGCGTTATCCTCGAGTGAACCTGGACCTGGCCCTCCCCCTGCTCCCTGCCCTGTTTGGGGGGCCGCCCCCTCTCGGGCGTGGCGGTAGGGCGCTCGCTGTGTGTACAGTGGCGCGGGTGAACCGGGCCCCCGATCTCGACCAAGAGCGTCTGCTCTGCGAGCGCGCGCGAGCGGGCGATCGGCAAGCGTTGGGCTCCCTGCTGCGGACGCACGGGCCGCGCCTTTACAAGAGCGTGCTCTTGCCGCGGCTGGGCAACCCTGCGCAGGCGGAAGAGGCGCTCAGTGTGACGTACATGAAGGTGGTCGAGCGCTTCACGCAGTTCGAGTGGCAAGACGTGGGGGTCTACCCATGGCTGCGCGTGATCGGTCTCAGGGTAGCGCTGGACATGCTGCGCAAGCGCAAGCGGGAGGTGCTGTTCGAGGAGCGGGACCTGGAACGCGAGGTCGACGCCGCCGAACGCGAAGCGAAGAGCGCCGCTGAGCTCGAGCAGGCAGACCTGTACGCGGCGCGGCGTCGCGTAGAGGAACTGCTCGACCAGCTGAACCCGCGTTACGCCGAAGCCATACGCCTCCGAATTCTAGGCGAGAAAACGCGTGAGGAGGCCGCCCTGGCGCTGAACGTCAGCGTAGCTACCTTCGACGTGGTACTGCACAGGGCCATGGCTGCGCTAAAGAAAGCGCTCGCGAAGTCCCGCGCCCCTTCGATGAGTGAGGCGCTGGAATGAGCTGCGATTTCGCAATCAGTCCCGCGCTCGAAGTAACTGGAGCCGAACCGTGACCGAGCCGACCGATCCCACCGAATTCAGCGCTGAGGCGGAAGCCCCGTTGACCGCGGAAGCAGAGGCAGCACTGACCCAGGCGCTGCGCTGCGCGTATCGACCGGCAGAGCTCGACCCCGACGTCCTCGAAGCGCTGATCGAGCTGGCGCTGGAAGACCCGCTGCGCCCGGCCTCGGAAGCAGAACTCGCCGAGAGCGAACGCTTCCGGCAAGCGCTCGAAGGTCAGGGCGAGCACCCCGATCTCGATCTGGTGCGAGGGTTGATGGCGGCCCATCGCTCCAGCGGCGCGGAGCCGGGCGGCATCGCCCACATGAGCGATCGAGCGCTCGATCGAGCCCTCGCAGGCCCGAACTCGGTTGCCGATGCCGATCCGACGCCCCGCTCGAAGCTCAGTCCCGCCTCGAAGCGAACGCGAGGAAACGTCATCTTCGTCAGTTTCGGCGTGATGACGGCGCTAGCGGCGGCTGCCGCGGTGATCCTCGTGGTGTTCTTCCCTTCCCAGGACCGCGCTCTCAGCGCCGCCGCCCCCGCCTTCGTGCCGGCACCTGCGCCACTCACGCAGTCCCGCTCCAGCGAAACCCTGTTCGACGCCAAGTTCGAGCGCGACCACACCACCGAGCGGGTCGATCGGATCGCGAGTGTTCGAGCTCGCGAGCTTCGGCAGAACCGATTCCGACAATGGGGGGTGCCCACTCCATGAGCGGCGCGGTGCTCGAAAGGCGGCGCGGAGGTTCGGTCTCCGACGCTGGCGTGCGCGTTCGGCGCGGTTGGGTCGGTGCCGCGCTCACCGCTGCTTGCCTGGTGTTCGGTGGTTGCAGCCGCGCCCCCACGCCCGAACCGTCGCCAGCGCCCCCCTGCCCCGAAGCGGACGCAGGCACGCCCGTCGACAAAGTGTTGGTAGCCTTCCTGGGCAAGGCGCGAGCGGCGCACCACTCTGCCGACCTGCTCGAGGACCGCAAGGATCTCGAGGGCGCCATCAAATTGCTAGACGGCCTCTTGAGCGCGCAGCGCATCCCCGAGCGGGCCGAGGCGCAAGAAGTCGTGGCCGACACGCGGGCCCGTCTCGCAGATCTCAAGAGTGAGCTCGGACGCTTCGACGAGGCGGCGCGGGAGATCGATGCTGGAATGGCGCTGGTCAAAGGCACCACCTACTACCGCGGCCATCTGCTCGAGATGCGCGGCCTCGTCCACGAACGCCATGCCAAACGGCTGCGGGACCAGGGCGATCTGGGCGCCGCGAAGGCTGCAGAAGAAGCCGCCCTCGAAGCCTTCGAAGCCTCCATGCGCGTGCAGCAGCAGGTGATCGATCAGGCGCTGCCCGACGCGGGCGAGCGCTGATGGAGCATTCGCTCGAGTTCGCGCGCGCTCGGCGCCGCGATGTCCGCGAGGGCGGGCGCTGGAGCTTTTGGCAGCGCGCGAAGAATGCGTTCATCTTGCGGCTCGTCCGGGGCGCGCTCTGGGCCGCGGACCGCACGCCCGCGCGCGCGTTGCTCCGCTTGGGTCGCTCGCTGGGGTGGAGCCTGTACTGGCTCGCGCCGAGGTTGCGCGCCCGCGCCCGCGCCCGCGCTGCGGCATGCTTCGATCGCGCCCGCGCCCACGCGCTGGTGCGCAATAGCTTCGTGCACATGGGAGAAAACCTATGCCTGTCCTTGCTCCTGCGCCGGCCAGGCATCGCGCCGAGTGACTTCGTGAGTCTGGATGCGACGACGGAGAACACATTGTGCGAAGCTGTGGCCGCGGGTCGTGGTGTGGTGTTCGTGAGTGCGCACCTCGGCCCTTTCGAACTACTCGCCGCGCGCGTGGCCGAGCTGGGTGTGCGTCCCGCCGTCGTGGTGCGCGAAAGCTACGACCCGCGCCTGGACGCATGCGTGGACGCACATCGTACCTCGCACGGGCTCGAGGTCATCCACCGGGGTAAACCAGGCGCTGCCGCCCGCATCCTGCGCGCGCTCCGCCAGGGAAAACCCGTGGGTTTCTTGGTGGACATCGAGAGCCGTGTGCCATCCGTGAGGCACGACTTTCTCGGCAGGCCCAGCCTGATTCCGCTGGGACCGCAACGTCTCTGTCAGTTGACAGGCGCCGACCTGGTCGTAGGTACTCTGCGTCGACGGCTCGGCCCAGGGCTCGGGCGAGCCACGAGCACGCTGCCCCATTTCGATTTGACCATCACACGCGTACCCAGCGCCGGCGAAGACGAGCTAACCTATCGTGTCGTGCGCCTCGTGGAGCGCGCGATCCTGAGGAACCCGGAAGACTGGCCATGGCTCGCGTAGATGTTTCCGTTATTGCAGCCAAATCATCGAGGGCGTTAGACTACTAGCTTGGGCGGACCCTTGAACTCGAGCGCTCGCGCAACAGCACCCGTAGCCGTCGAAGGCATCGACCTGCGCAGCTTGGCCATTGGGCCACGCGAAGCCTTCGTCCTATCGCGCGTCGACGGTACGAGCTCGGTGCCGCAGATTGCTGCTGCGACTGGGTTGGATGCGGCGAGCGTCATCGGTTGCTTGGACAAACTGCACGCGCTCGGTGCGATCGCCTACCCGGGTGAGCCGCCCCGCGCGACCGTCGTGTCCGCCCCCGCGGCAACGCCCGCGAACGACGGACCGCCGAGTCATGAGCCGCGCCGGGTGACGTACGATCCAAGCGAACTCGACGAGGACGTCGACCTCACCCTCGATCGCAAGCACGAGATCCTCGAGGCCTTCTATTCGCTGGAAGAAGCCTCGCACTACGAGCTTTTGAAGGTCTCGATCAGCGCTGACAAGAAGGCCATCAAGGCGGCGTACTTCCGCATCGTCAACGTCTTTCATCCGGATCGTTACTTCGGCAAGCGCTTGGGGAGCTTCAAGAGCAAACTCGAACAAGTCTTCGCTCGGCTCACCGAAGCCCAAGAGGTCCTCACGCGACAGCAGACTCGCGACGAGTACGACGCCTACCTAGCAACGAAGCGGCGCACCAGCGAACTCGACGGCCTGCTCAGCGGAACAGGTGTCGCCGACGAGGTCGAGCTGGCTCAGGCGCGCATCGAGCAAGCAGCGCTGCGCGAGCCGCATTTCGCGGAGAACAAGCTCCCCGATTTCGGCGCGAACGCTGCCCCCGAGCCCGTGCGTCGCTTTCGCCCGAGCCAGCAGAACTTGGGCAAGCTCTCCGATCCCGAGCTGCGCAAGAAGGCGCTGGCACGCAAGCTGCGCGGGTCGGGCGCGCCGCCGATGCGCACGTCGGGCGCGGTGCCGATCGTGAGACCTTCGACCGAGGACCAGGCAAAGTTCCGCGAAAGCGTCGAGACCAACTTCAAAGCGCACTACCAAGCGCGGCTCTCGGCCGCCAAGGACCAACAGATCCGCCACTACCTCGAGCGAGCGAGCGCGGCTCAGGCCAACAAAGACCCGGTGTCCGCCATGAATGCGCTCAAGATCGCGGTCCAACTGGATCCCGACAACCGCGGGCTCGCCGAGCGCCTGGGACAGGTCGAGCTCGAAGCGACGCGCAGCCTGGCGGACAGCTACCTCCAGCAAGCGGAGTACGAACGGCGCGAAGGGCGCATGGAACGGGCGGCGCGAAACTACGAAAAAGCAGCCCTGGGGAGCGGCAACCCTGCGCTGTACGACCGCGCGGCCAATTGCCTGATCGACGCCAACACCGACTTGAAGCGAGCCGGAACGTTGTCCCGGAAGGCAGTCGAACTGGCGCCCGACCGCAGCGAATACCGGATCACTTTGGCGAGAATCTACGCGATCGCAAAAATGCTGAACAGTGCTGTCATGGAAGCCGAGCGTGCGGTTAAACTAGCGCCCGACGACGAGACCGCGAAGACTTGGCTCAAACGGATCAAGCGTGGAGAGTTATAGGTCAATTTTCGGTTTGCTGAGGCAGCCAGGAAGGCCGTATGGAGCGCGTTATTGGTATCGATCTGGGGACAACTAACTCCTGCGTGTCCGTGCTCGAGGGCGACACTCCCACGGTGATCCCCAATCGCGGCGGGTACAAGACCACGCCCAGCATCGTTGCCGTCACCGAGGCGGGCAAACGTTTGGTGGGGCATATTGCCAAACGTCAGGCCATCACGAACGCCGAAAACACGGTGTACGCGGCGAAGCGACTGATCGGCCGAAAATGGGACTCGCCGCACGTCAAGAGCGCCCTGATGACCTCCAGCTACGGCATCGTCGAAGGGCCCCATAACGACGTCCGCATCAAACTGCGCGACCGCAGCTATTCCGTGCCCGAGATCAGCTCGATGGTGCTGCAAGAGATGAAGATAATCGCCGAGGACTACCTGGGCGAGCCGGTCGAGAAGGCGGTGATCACCGTGCCCGCCTACTTCAATGACAACCAGCGCCAGGCTACGAAGGACGCGGGCACCATCGCGGGGTTGGATGTCATCCGCATCATCAACGAACCCACCGCCGCCTCGCTAGCCTACGGCTACGGTAAAGACTTCGATCGCACGGTCGCCGTCTACGATCTCGGCGGCGGCACGTTCGACATCAGCATCCTCGAGATCGCATCGCAAGGCGTGTTCAAGGTGATCAGCACCACCGGCGACACCTTCCTCGGGGGCGAAGACTTCGATGCACGAATCATCGATTGGCTCGTCAGCACCTTTCAGGAAGAACACGGGGTCGACCTGCGTCAAGATCGCATGGCGCTGCAACGCCTGCGCGACGCGGCAGAGAAGGCCAAGTGCGAACTTTCGGGGGTGTCCGAGACCGAAGTGAACCTGCCGTTCATCATCTCCACGGGTCACAACGAGGCACTGCACCTGCAGCGTTCGCTGACCCGATCCACGCTCGAGTCGTTGACCCAAGACCTGATCGAGCGAACCATCGATATTTGCCGGCAAGCGCTGGAGGATGCTCGCCTCGACGTGAACGACATCGAAGACGTGATCCTGGTCGGAGGCATGACACGCATGCCAGCCATCCAGGGCGCGGTCGGCAGGTTCTTTCAGCGCGAACCCAACAAAGGCGTGCACCCCGACGAGGTCGTCGCGTTGGGCGCCGGCATACAAGGAGCGGCGCTCGTCGAAGATCGACAGGAGATGATCCTGCTCGACGTCACCCCGCACGCGCTCGGAATCATGACCTTCGGCAGCCGCTTCGAAGAGCTCATCCCGCAGAACACGACGGTCCCCACGAGCCGCGCCAAAATCTTCACGACCAGCCGCGACAATCAAACCGCGGTCAAGATCCTGGTCATGCAAGGTGATAGCCAGAACGCGGAAGAGAACGAGTTCTTGGGTGAATTCGTGATGACCGGGCTGCGCCGTGCGCCCAAAGGGCACGTCGAAATCGAGGTCACCTTCGAAATAAACACGGATGGCATCGTGGCCGTCAAAGCCAAGGATCTCGAGACCGGCCAGGCCCAATCCATCGAGGTGACGGCCTCGAGTGGGCTCACCGACGAGGAAATCAAGAACATGGTGAAGGACGCCGAAGACTACATGGTCGAGCGGCGCACCGACGAAGAGTTCGAAGCCGCCAAGCAGCAAGCCGAAACGCTGGTCGACAGCATCGAAAGCCTGTTCCCCGACGTCGAGCGAGTGGTGGGTTCAGCAGACTTCGGACGCGACGCCATCGCCAAAGCCCGCGTTATAGTCGATCAGACGCGGACGGCGATCGATCACAAGCACACGCGCAAGGTGAAAGACCATCTCGAGCAACTGGAGCGGACGGAAAGAATGTTCAAAGGAGTCGTGTCGCGGGCGCAGTAAGTCGGAGGTCGACTTAGCCGTAAGTGCAATCAGCCGTAAGTGCCAGTAGCCAATGAGTCGCAAGGTCCCATGAGTCGCAACGACCCCAATCGTGCGTCGAACCAGAAAGGCTCGGTCCCCCCCGAGCTGAGGGACGCAGATCTGCGCTGGGACGACGACGGGGCGCCCAATTCCCTCGAGTTGGACCTGGGTGAGGATGACAACGCCTTCGATAGGGTGACGGCGATCCCCGAGATCCCCAACGAGGTCCTGGCGCGACGCTTGATGGAACGCGCCGATGCCGCCGCACACCGAGATCGCGGCAGTCAGGTACCCACGTCCCCGCCTACCTCCGAGGGCGCGCACGCGCTCTACGAAGCGGACGACCACGAGGAACAAACGGTCAAGGTGGACGCCGAACGTCTGCAACGCCGCGTCGCACGCATGTCGAGCGACCCCGGTCCGATTTTGACGTTCGAGTTCACCCCTGACAGCGATCTGCCGCCCGCCGAGGAAGACCTCTCGGTGCGGCGCGCGGAGCGGGTGGCGGGCGATTCAGACTTACCGCCGGCCCTGGGTGCGGCGCCCGGCCGAGGGCGTCAGGCGCCAGCGCCGCGGCTCACGCCGGCAACGCAACCGGTGGTGAGCCCACCGCGCTTCCAGCGCGAGCCCTCCGTGCCGCGCACCCGGCTGCCGACCGCAGAGCTGGTGCTGGAGCTGGATGCGCTCCCCGGTCCTCCCAGCGCGCTCGAGCTCGCCGAAAGCGCGCCGATCTTGGATCGATCGGGCGATCCCGGTCTCGAGTTCGACGTGCCCGCCGCCGCCAGCGCTTGGGAGCCGCAGGGCCCGGCGCGCGAGCACGCGGACATGAAAGATCGCTATGCCATGGGCGACTTCACCGGCGCGCTCGTGATCGCCGAGGGCATCTTGGAAAGCACTCCTTCCGACAACGAAGCCAAGCTCTGCGCAGAAAAGTGTCGCGAAGTACTGACACAGATGTACTCGGCGCGGCTCGGTCCGCTTTCGCAAACCGTGAGCGTCGCGATCCCCAACGACGAGATTCGCTGGCTTTCGTTGGACCACCGGGCGGGCTTTCTGCTGTCTCTCGTCGACGGCAGCCTGACCCTCGAAGAGATCCTGGATGTCAGCGGCATGCCGAAACTCGAGGCGCTGCGCCTGATGTTTACTTTATTTGACCAGCACGTGATTCGCCTGAAGTAGGTTATGGCCTCGACGCCATGCCGCCAGCGAACAGCGCCATCTACCAGCTGAGCCTCGCTGCCGGCCTCACGTACCTGGCCGGGGCCGTGATCGATGCGCTGCCGAGCGCTGCTAGCGTGCCGGCTCCGGCCACGACCTCGCCACCCGTGCGCGCCGCTTACCAACCCACGCGTCACGCCACGGCCCCACCTGCCGAAATCGGCGAGCGCTTCGACAGCGACGGCGCCCTGGCGAAGACCGCAGAACCCACTGCCTCTTACCGCTGGGTGGCGCGGCTCGACACCAACCGGCACAGCATCTCGGGGCGCGGCAGCATCACCTGGGTCAATCGCAGCGAGACGCCAGCCAACGAACTCTACTTTCATCTCTACCTCAACGCCTTCAAGAACAGCCGCACGCTGTTTCTACGCTCGCCGTTCGGGGCGGGGCGCAGCGGTGAACGGGCCACCCGCTACGGTTTCATCGACGTCAAGCGGATGACCGCGCCTACGCTCGGCAGCAGCGACCTGTGGGGAAACGCGGCGCGCCACAGCCCCGGCGACCCAGAGGATGAAACGGACATTCGCGTCCCGCTGCCGAAACCAGTGGCGCCGGGCGCCGAGCTCACGTTGGAGCTCGAGTTCGAAGCGCAGTTGCCCGAAATCGTCGAGCGCACCGGGTACTCTGGTAGCTACCATTTCGTCGCCCAGTGGTTCCCCAAGCTTGCCAAGCGCGAAGCCGACGGCAGCTGGTCCCACTTCGCGTTTCACCCGCAGAGTGAGTTCTACTCAGACTTCGGCGACTACCACGTCACGCTGGAAGTGCCCGCCGGCTTCGTGGTCGGCGCTACGGGACAGCGGCAGAGCCTGCGCCGAGAGAACGACCGGCAGACCCTGGTCTACACCCAGCGGGGCGTTGCAGACTTCGCCTGGGTGGCCTGGGACGGGTTCTCGGAGCGCGAGGAGCGCATCGCCGGGACCCAGGTGCGACTGCTCACGCCGCACGGCAACGACGCCGCCCTGGAAACTACGCTGAAAACGCTGCGGGTAGCGTTGCCCCATTTCAACGCGAGCTACGGGCGTTACCCCTACGAGACGCTGACGGTGGTGCACCCGCCCGAACACGCGCTGAAGTCGGGGGGCATGGAGTACCCGACGCTGATCACGACCGGAAGTCGCTGGTACACCCCGCTCCTGGGTATCCGCGACCTCGAAATCGTGACGATTCATGAGCTCGGGCATCAGTGGTTCTACGGTCTCGTTGCGACCAACGAGCACATGTGGCCCTTCTTGGACGAAGGCGTCACGAGTTACGCCGAGGGCTGGGCAGCGCAGCAATTTTACGGGAACGGATCCGCGCTGGATAACGCGCTCCTTTCATTGTCCCTGGTGTCCGTCACCCGCGCCTTGGCGGCCGCGCGCGGCCACGAGGATGTCGTGGCCAAACCCGCCCGCGAGTTCACGAGCTTTGGCAGCATGGGCAGCCTCGTGTATCAGCGCACCGCGACCATTTTGGATACGCTCGGGAGGGTCTACGGCAGGGCCGAACTGCATCGGGCGCTCGGCCGCTATGCGCGCTACTACCGCTTTCGGCACCCTGCCCCGCCCCACCTCGCTGCGGCCATCCGCGAAGTGCTGGGTGATCGCGCTGCAGCGAATTTCGAGCAGGCGATCTTCGAGCGGGGGTCGGTGGACTACGTGGCGAGCACGCTGCAAAGTGTCCCTCGCACGGAGCCCAGCGGTTGGTTCGATCGCGAAGGCGGACGCGTGTCACTCGATCCGAGCACGGCGCCAGAGAGCGTGTGGCTGAGCCGCGCAGTCGTAACGCGCCAAGGCACCTTGAAGTTTCCGGTCGACGTGGAGCTGAGCTTTCAGGACGGGTCGCGCGTGCGAAAACACTGGAGCGGCGAAGGCACGACACGGACCTTCGAGCATCGCGGTCCGGCGCGCCTGGTGAGTGTCAGCGTCGACCCCGAAAGGCGCATCACACTCGACGACAACCTGCTGAACAACGCCGTGACGAAGCTGGGGCGCGAGCCGGAGTTTCCGCGCGAGCTGGGCCGCTTCTTGTTGCAGCTCTGTCTCTGGGTCGCTGGCCCATGATCGAGAGCCTGCTCGTGCTCCGGCGTCGTTGGGGTCTCGTGGTGGCCGTTGCGCTCGCGAACCTGTGCGCCAGCAGCGTGGCCATTGCGCCGTGGTCCGAGGCGGTGCGAGGCGGTGGTCTGAGCGCGTTCCCTGATCCGGATGCTGCGCTGTTCGCCGAAGGCGGCATGCTCTTCGTGGAATGGCTGCGCGTGGACGGAGTGGCGCTGCTCGCGGCCTTGAAGGCGAGCCTCTGGCTCGGAGCTGTGGCTGCGCTTGCCTGCTTGCTCCCAGCGGCGCTGCTCTTGGTGGGGCTCGCCGACCGCGAACGGCTCAGCGCGACGCGGCACGGCCGGCGCGTGTTCGCGCTGCTTCCGGCACTTTCCGTACTCTTCGGCGCGACGCTACTGTGTCAGGCGCTACTCGTGCTGCTCTCCGTCCTTTTGTGGGGCCTCTGCCTGAGCGCAGCAGACCCCGGCGCCTACCCTTGGCTGACCCTGGCGCTCGGACTCCTGGTGCTGCTGTCTTGGGGGCTCCCGAGTTTGTTCCAAGATCTGACGCGAGCCGTCATCGTGGGCCGCGACACTCCACTGCTCGCAGCCCTGAGTGGGGCTTTCAGGCTACTCGTTACCGAGCCCGTGCAGATCCTCACGGCCTACCTGGTTCCAGCGGCGTTGGGGTGGCTCGTGGCTGCGGCTTGCCTGGGCCTGACAGCGCTCCTGGCGCGACAGAAGCCACCCGAACTCGCGGATTGGTCGAACTTCGGGCTGCACCAAGCCTGCATGCTGCTGCTGGTCGCCCTCAGGGCCTACTGGCTCACCCGCGCCCTTCACCTCGCCGCCCCTCGCTTGCGCTAGCTGAGATCCGCGGACGTCCGCTCCAGCCGGTCGTGCGAGCAGGCTCTTAGGTCTTCGCGGCTAGCGCTTGGCGATAGACGTGGAGGTAGCGGCGGGCGGGGCGATCCCAACCGAGGTCCCGGCGCATGATACGCGACACCAACGTGCCTCGTTTGGGAGACGTGACCAGGCCGAGCGCCCGCTGCACCGCCGCCACGAGCGCGTCGGCGTCGAGCGTGTCGTAGAGGATCCCGGTGCCGGTGCTGAGCTCGGCATCGGCGTCGACGATCGCGTCCAGCGCGGCGTCCGCCGCGAACGCGACTGGCAGCGCTCCGTAGCGCTGCGCGCACAAAATCGAATGGCCGGAGGGATCGCGCGGGGCCGCCGTCACTACGATGTCGGCCGCTGCCAGGAGCTTGTGCTGCATCGCCTCTTTCGTGCTCTCCAAAAACACGCAGTTTTCGGGGTAGCGTTCTGCGGCGGCCGCCAGCTTCTTCGAGATGGCCGTAGGCCCGCGCCCAGCCACCACGACCGAGAGCTCGCTCCGCGCCAGCTTCGGCAGCGCCTGCGCCATCACCTCGCCGCCGCCGTCCTTATCGAAGGGTCCGAGCGCGACCAGCAGCGGCCGCCCTGGTTCGAGTTCCAACCCCAGCTCGCGCACTAGCGCCGTACGGTTGCGGCCCTTGTTTTCTGGTGCTTCCGCGTCATAGCGCGTCTCGATCCAGCTGTCGGTAGCCGGGTTGAAGTAGGCGTAGTCGATCCCCGTCAAGATCCCGTGAACGGGGGTCTTGTTCTTCTCGAGCGCTTCCGCGAGCGGCCCGCTGATGCTGGGGTCGAGCAGCTGTGCCGCAACTCGCTCGGAGGGCAGCGTCAGCGCGTCGACGAAGCCGAGTGCTCCCTTGAGTACATTGTAGCCGCCGTTCCATTGCAGGGTCTCGCGTAGCTCTTCGGGGAGCCCCATTTGCGCCGCCTGCCTGACCGAGAAGCTGCCCTGGCGATGAATGTCATGGATCGTGAGCACACTCGGCAGCGGCGGTATCGGCGAGTTGTTCAGCAGAATCGGCAGCAAGGCGCTCGCCCAATCGTGCACGTGGACGAGATCGAAGCGGCTGCCTTGTTCCGAGCGCGTGACGATCAGCGCAGCGGCCGCGCGCGCGAGAAACCCAAAACGCTGGGCGTTATCGTCGTACTCCTCCCCGTCGGGGCTCTCGTAGATGCCCGCGCGATCGAACAATGCGGGGGCATCGAACAGCACGAGCTTGGCGCCCGAGGCCAGCTGCGCGTCGTAAACGTGCACCTCTGCGCCCCCTCCCAGAACGAGCGGCGTCAAGCGGCGCGCAGCGAGCAGTCCCCCCGCCTCGAACCCCGGGTACCTCGGCGCGGCCAGGGTCACTTCATGCCCGAGCTGCCGTAACGCCTTCGCCAGGGAGGCGACGGTTTCGGCGGCTGGGGTGGCCTGAGCATAGGGAGCGAGTTCTGCAGTGACGAGCAGGATGTCCATCGCCGGAGCCTCTACCACAAACCCGGTGAGATCTCGTGAGAAAGGGCGCCGGCGCGGCACGATCTGCTCGAAAACCCTCCGTTTTGCGGTAGCCTCCCGCGCCATGAACGAGCTCCTCCACAAGGCGGCCATCCTGCAAGAGGCCCTGCCCTACATTCGGCGATTCCACGGAAGCACCGTGGTGGTCAAATACGGCGGCCACGCAATGGTGGACGAAGCGCTCAAGGAGAGCTTCGCCAAGGACGTGTGCTTGCTGCGTTATGTCGGCATCCGGATCGTGGTGGTGCACGGGGGCGGACCGCAGATCAATCAAGTGCTCGACCGCATGGGCATCCAGGCGAAGTTCGCAGACGGCATGCGCATCACCGACGACGAAACGATGGATATCGTCGAAATGGTCCTGTGCGGCTCGGTGAACTCCTCCATCGTGAGCATGATCTGCAAGCACGGTGGGCGCGCGGTGGGCGTGTCGGGCAAAGACGACCGCTGCTTGTACGCGCGGCGCTTGTCCGAGGTCCAGTCCGGCGACGACGAACAAGGGCGACCTCGCGTCGATCTCGGCAGGGTCGGTCAGATCGAGCACGTCAACGCGCGCTTGATCCAAGAGTTGATAGACAACAACGTCATCCCGGTGGTGGCCCCCATCGCCAGCGACCGAGACGGCAACGCGCTGAACGTCAACGCCGATGTGGCGGCTGGCAATCTGGCGAGCGCGTTGGGCGCCGCCAAGTTGCTACTGATGACCGATGTCGAAGGGGTGAAGGCAAAGTCCGGAGAGCTGATGCCTTCGTTGCGCGCCCGCGACATCGAGAGCCTGATCGCGGAGGGTGTGATCACGGGTGGCATGATCCCCAAGGTTCGCACCGCCCTCCAGGCCGTGAACGATCACGTCGAAAAAGCCCACATCATCGACGGTCGCGTACAACACGCACTGCTCCTCGAGATCTTGACCGATCGCGGTGTCGGCACCGAAATCCAACGCCTCCGGGATCCGTGAGCCTCGAACAAGACAAGGCCAGGGACGAGCTCGCCCGGCTCGATCCGCCGCGCCCCAGCGGTGTCGATGCGGCGGCCATCCTGCGGGTTTTCCGGGTGCCGCCCGAATCAGCCGGGATGCGCTGCGACGTCTTCATCCAGTCGCAGCTACGCAACACGAGTCGCACCCGCGCGCGCGCGATAGTGCTCGCCAGTGCCTACTCGCTGGAGGGTAAACGCCTCAGGCCGAGCGATCGGATGCGGGGTGAGGATCGCGTGTGCCTGTGGCGGCCTCCGTTCGAAGAGCAAGAGGCTCCTCGAGATTTGAGCTTGCTTTACGAAGACGCACACCTGCTCGTGGTGGACAAGCCACCGCTGATGACGGTTCATCCGACAGCTCGTCATCACAAACACACGGTCATCAAGCGCCTGGAGGCGCAACGGCCCCACGAGTTCTTGAGTCTGGTGCACCGGCTCGACCGCGAAACTAGCGGCGCTTTGCTGGTGGCACGCTCACCGCTGGCGGACCGCGAGTTCAAGCGCCTGCTCGAGAATCGCTCGATCGAGGTGGCCCGAGGCAAAGGCACCCGAGAGCCGGCAGGGGGCATGCGGAAGACTTACCTGGCCATCACCTGGGGCGAGCCGCCGAACGGCATGATCGACGCACCGCTCGAACCGGACGAGGACAATCCGTTGCGGGTCAAGATGCGCGTCGCGGCTCGGGGCACCGGGCTGGTCGCGCGCACCGAAGTGACGGTACTGGAGCGACGCCCGGGCTATGCTCTGATCGCGTGCGAGCTCCATACGGGTCGCCAGCACCAAATCCGCGTGCACCTGGCCAGCATCGGATGCCCCGTGGTGGGCGACAAGCTCTATGGCCCGGACGAGCGGCTCCTGGCGCGCGCCGCGGACCTCGAGCTCACGGACGCCGACAAGGCGCTGCTCGAGCTGCCCCGCCATGCCCTGCACGCGCACCGCTACCGGCTGAACCACGCGCTGACCGGCGAGGTTCTCGATCTGGTCTCCCCACTCCCGCGCGATCTTTCCGAATTCTGGCACGCCCTTCCCGCGCCCGGCGCCCTCGAGGCGGACCTGCGCGTTCCGGTTGACGGCGCCTCTGGGGGACGTTAAGCGGGCCGCACCGCCATGCCCGTACGCCTCGCACTGCTTTCCGTTTCCGACAAGGCTGGACTCATCGAGTTCGCCCAGGCCCTGAACGAGCTCGGAGTGCCGATACTCTCGACGGGCGGCACCCAGCGTGCCCTCAGCGCCGCGGGGATCGCGGTGCGCGGCATCGAAGAGTACACCGCCTCGCCCGAGGTGATGGATGGCAGGGTCAAGACGCTGCATCCGCGCGTGCACGGGGGCATCCTGGCCCGAGAGGGTCAAGATGAAGGCGACCTGGCGCGCGTCGGCGCGAGCTTCATCGACTTGGTCGTCGTCAACTTGTACCCGTTCGAAAAAACGCTGGCTCGGCCGGATGCCAGCTTCGAAGACCTGATCGAGAACATCGATATCGGCGGCCCATGCATGGTGCGAGCCGCAGCCAAGAATCACGCGCGGGTCAGCGTGGTGTGCGATCCGTCGGACTACGGGTGGGTCATCGACGAGTTGAAGCAGAACCGTGAGGTGCCGGCTCTGCTGCGGCGTCGGCTGGCGGCCAAGGCGTTCACGCACACTGCCCAGTACGACGCCGCCATCAGCCGCTGGCTCGCTAGCCAGGCGCCCTGACGCTGTCCTGCGCGCTCGAATGCGCTGCAGCCGCGATGCTGCTGCCGACCGTCAGCGACAGTGGACCGGCCATGGGAATGAGCCTCTCGCTGAGCATCATCCCTAATTCCCATTGCATGTTGCATGTTTCACATTTGATCGAGGGGTAGACCCGGAGAGGTCACCGGACACTCTGGCGTCGGCTGGCGGCCAAGGCGTTCATGCACACCGCCCACTACGACGCCGCCATCAGCCGCTGGCTCACCAGCCAGGCGCCCTGACGCTGTCCTGCGCGCTCGAATGCGCTGCAGCCGCGATGCTGCTGCCGACCGTCAGCGACAGTGGACCGGCCGCGAATGTGGAACATGCAATGGAAATGCAAACTGGGAATGAGCCTCTCGCTGAGCATCATTCCTAATTCCCATTGCATGTTGCATGTTTCACATCTCATTTGGCGGGAGGTGGGTGACCGGCTGCGGCGCAAAATTTGGCCATGGAGCGAGGGACATGAGATTCACGATTCGCGCTTCGATAAACACCTCCCTACAGGCGGAGAGCGATGTCCCAGGTCATTTGCAGCATTTGCAGTACCCCGTTCGAACCCCACTTCCGCTATCAGCAAGAGATTTCGAGCAGCCGCGACGAGGCCGGCCACGAGAGCGAGCAAGTACTCTACTTCTGCTCACAGCGCTGCCTCGAGGCCAGTCACCATCAACGTGACAGCGGACTCGTCGGTTGCGCCGCGTGCGCCCGCGAGTTCCAGGTCACCTTGGCGCTCCAGATCGTGTTCACCGGCGGGAAGCGCAACTACGCGTGCAGTGAGACCTGCCGCAAGCGAGTCCTCGGAGCAGCCCGCGCGATCCGCCTGGGCGAGTTCATGGACCCGCGCCACACGGCAGTCGCAGAAGCCACTGCAGCGTCCGCGCTGATAACGGAAACTGATAATGATAATAGCGAATTAGATGCAGAAGCGCAGGTTTTACATCAGCCTTCTGGCGAGCCGCTGGCCTGCCGTAGCCGCCTCGCGGCGAGGCGTGATGGGAGTGAGCGCGGCGAGGCGGCGCCCGGCGCCCGGGTAATCGCCGTCTTCAACCACAAGGGTGGTACCGCAAAGACCACGACGGCTGTCAGCATCAGCGCCGGCTTGGCTGACGCTGGTCAGCGCGTCCTGTTGGTGGACACCGACAGTCAGGGCAACGTCGCCACCTCGCTCCACCTGAAGTCCGAGCGTTCCTTGTATCACGTGATCGTGATGGGCCTCGAATACAAAGAGGCGATCGTCGAGGCACGGCCGAGACTCGACGTGCTCACGGCGAACGAGACGCTCGCCGCAGCCGAGCTCTACCTCTCTGGACGAAAGAATCGTGACCGCGTGCTTACCGAGCGGCTCAGCGCGGCGCGGTCTGCCTACGACTTCATCATCGTCGACTGCTCACCCAGCTTGAACCTGTTGAACCAGAACGCGCTGGTGATGAGCGACGAGGTTCTGTGCCCGGTGGCTTGCGATTACTTGTCGCTGGTCGGGGTGCGCCAGGTGCTTCGAACGCTGCGACATGTGAACCAATTCCTGCGACACCCGGTCCAGCTCTGGGGCGTGCTGCCGACGCTCTACGACGGCCGGGCGCGCGTCTGCCGTGAAGCCCACGAGACCTTGCAGGAGCATTTCGGTTCGCGTTGCCTGGACCCCGTTCGGCACGCGGCGAAGGTCAAGGAAGCTCCATCTCTGGGGAAGACCCTGTTCGAATATGCACCCGATTCCCCCGCCATGCTCGACTACATGGCGGTGGTTCACAAACTCATCAACGACACGAGCTCGACCCGTAAGGTCGAGCTGAGAGCCGGTGGAGAAGTAGCATGAGCGATCGCGACGGATTTCGACAAGCAGCGGCCAAAGTTCTGGACCGCGATGAAGTGGAGGGAGTTTTGTCTTCGACTTTCTATGAAGCGGGTCCCCGTCAACCGAGGCCGGAACCCAAGGCCTCGAACGAGAAGCCAACCCACTACAAGGTCATTTGCATCTCGATGTACACCGACGACCTGAAGCGCCTCGACACGATGGTCGACACGCTCAAGTCGCGTGGGCTGACCAAAGCCAACCGCAGCGCCTTGATCCGCTACGCGCTCGGCGAAGTCGATCTCGAGAACGTTCCCAAAGGACTCTGAGCCGAGTCTTTCTGCAGTCGGCGAGGGACGGCGCCCGCTGCCACTGTCGCCGGACGCCGAAGCCAGCTATCGTCCGCACGTGCAGCCGACGCCGCGACAAGCCAGCAGTTTGAGACGGCACGCCGCCTCGCTCGGAGTGAGCGGCGGCGCGCTCGATCTGTATCTCGAAAGCGAGATCATCGACCTCCACATAGACTCGTTCATCTGGCACCGTGTCTTCGGCTACGACCTGTCGAAGCGGCACGAACCTGGGCTCTTCGGGGGGCTCTGCTACAGTCAAGCCGACATACCGCGGGTTCTAGAGGCGTCGATCACGGGGGCGACCTGGGTGATCACGACCAACCCGTTCAAGGACGCGCGGGCTCGCGAAGAAACCTTCCACGAGAACCTGGCCGAGCTCTCGCGGATCTTGGAGTCCGCTGGGGACATCCAGATCTGCCGAACCGCCAGCGACTTCTCCGCTGCTCGTGCCGCTGGCAAGCATGGGGCAAGCCTCGGAATCCAGGGCGGCAACGCCCTCGATCGAAGCCTGGACAGCGTGAGCAAGGTTCCGTCTCAAATCATCTTGCGCATCACGCTGGTGCACCTATCGTCGTCCAGCATCGGCGCGACGAGTTCACCCGGACGCTTGGGCCGCGACACCGGCCTGAGCGCTTTCGGCAAACAGTACGTCGAGCGTCTGAACGCCGAGCGCATCTTCGTCGACCTCGCCCACATCAGCAAGCAAGGCTTCTGGGACGCGGTCGCCGTCCACGACAAGAGCCAGCCCTTGCTCGTGACGCACACCTGCGTTTCCGGCGTGCACGACCACTGGCGCAACCTCGACGACGAGCAACTGCGCGCCGTCGCCGCCACGGGCGGCGTCGTGGGCATCATGCTCCACTCCGAGTTCCTCGGCGACCCGCTATTCAATGGCACCGCCGAGTCCGTAGTCCGCCACATGGAGCACGCGATGCGGGTCGCTGGACCCGACCACGTAGCGTTCGGCAGCGACTTCGACGGGGCTATTTGCCCGCCACGCGATCTACGGACGTGCCTCGAGCTACCGCTGCTCGTCGAGATCATGCTCGCGCGCGGTTGGCCCCCCGACCACGTCAAGAAGGTGATGGGCGACAACTTCCTGCGCGCCTGGCGCGATCTCCGCGGCTAGCCCCCCCTCAGCTAGGCTACGCGTCGAGCAGGTCGAGGTCGATCGGGCGATCGACTTCGACCTCGTCGTCGTCCATGTCGTCGTCAGCGTCGCTGCTTTTCCCGGCATCGCGGAACTGGTCACCATCGAGATCTGCCTTCGACAGGCGCGGGAGGCGGCGCTTGCCGACGGGCCCTTCGTCCACGTAGTCGCGCAGCGCCATCATGTCCTTGAGCGCCTCGAGCTTCGCGAGCGCCTTCACTTCCACTTGTCGAATCCGTTCTCGGGTCAGGTTCATGATTGCTCCTACGTCCTCCAAGGTCGTTCCTCCGCGATCCGCGACGTCCAGGGCGCACGATTCACCCATGTCCCATACTTCCAGATCGGGAAAGTTCAGTTTGATGGCGCCAGTCCTCGGTGACACGTCGATGTACAGGTGGTGCTTGCACGACACGAACGGACAGGGGCGCGGCCCTTCGACGCACTCTTCGCGCGTGCGTGGCTTCGCATAGTCCGTTTCCGGGTACAGGAGGCGACCGATCTCCAACTCGCGCTTGGTCATACGCTTCACGCTGATGGTGCGCGCGCGGACGTCGCGCTTGCGCCGCGACCGGCGTTGCTCGCGCGTGATGGTTTCCGCGTCGAGCTCCTGGTTCTCTTGATCCTGCGTTACGCTCGCTTCCGCGTTCGTCCCTGAGATGTCCATTGTTCTTGCCTCCATTTGCTTGCTCTGCACGAACGACTACCGACTCTGGGGACGAACTTCGCCGCCCGCTGTGGTCCCAATCCTCGTGTTCCGCAACGCTGCCGGCTTGGGCGGGCGCACGCTGCGAGCATGTTTGTGATGCGTGGGTGGTGGGCGCCTTGGGTCTTTCGTGGGGGCGCCGTCGACGGTGGCCAAGAAACGCGCGCCTACGACGCGACGACTCGCTCCACCTGTGCCTTCGATGTGATTCTGTTCTCTATGGCGTGCAGCCGCTGCAGCAGCTCTTTGCTCAGCGCACGCGCACTGCCGACCTCACGCGTCATAGCTTGCGCCGTCAGGTCTTTCTTTTGCGTCTTTTGAACCGTGTCGAGCTTCTTGAAAATGCTGCCGAGGGTTCGTTCTAGCTGTTCCAAGTCGCTGCGCATGAACAGAAACTCTTTCTGGATCTGCTCGATGGTGTAGCTGTCCGCCATCATGCGCTTGATCTGTAGGATCTGACGAACCACCGAAACGGGGTAGACCCCTTGTGAACCTTGATGCTTGCCCTTCTTCCCGATCCGGACGCTGCGCGGCAGGAGCCCGAGCTGCACGTACTTGCGCAATGTTGCTTCGCTGAGGCGCACACCGTATGAAGCAAACACGTCGAGGATCTCGACCGAGGTCAACCCGCGGGCATGCTCGCGCTCGATGCGCCCGAGAACCGCATCGTCGAGCTCCTTCACGCGGGTTTGAGAGAGGTCATCCATTCAGTGTCTCGACGAGTGGTCCAGCCTTGGAAGTGGGCCGAATATATTCCACTCAGTGGATCTGCCAAAGGCAATTCCCATCAAAAATTTGCGCATGGAAGCGCACAGCTCCATCCAGCCGTAAACGGATTCTGATAGGACATATTCTGTCATGTTTAATGGAATGTCCATGGAGCTAATCAGTCGTCCATGCCACACGGCGGCACATGAATGCAGCCGACAGCGCACGCGCGACCGCTGGCGGCCTGCGTTGGGCTACGGCGATCGCTCCCGTCCGGGACGCTGAACGTTTGCCACTCGAGCGCGCGATCGACTAGCGCACCTCGACTTACCGAAGCGCGAACGGCGACCCTGAATCCGGATCTCTGGCCAGTTCGATGCCGCATGCTGATCGCGTCGGTAACGTACGCGGTCCGCATGTGAGCTTTGGGTGTGTGCGGCGCTACGTGGCGCTTCGAACGAGCGTCCGAGGCGCCGGGCATGTCTACGCACCAACACTGATCGGATGATGCGTCCTTCGACTCATCGTACGCTTTGGATCGTCCGAGAAGCATTCGAGCGCATCGAGCGCTCCGAGCGCACCGTCTTCGCACCGGTCGTTCGAAGCGCTGTACGCCTGCCTCCCGATGCCGCTGCTGCCGGCGCTCCTGGCAGGCCAGCGAAGGACCGCCGGCGCTTTCGCCTCACTGACGGCCGCAGTGGCAGGGCGGGTGTTTCAGGGACCGAACGCCTGCGCCGCGCGGCTCGAGGCAGGCAGCCCGGTC
>JAICQQ010000098.1 GCA_025937785.1 Polyangiaceae bacterium | reverse complement strand
TTGATACACTTCCAATCCCTCATGACCGAGCCTCATGCTCCAGCCATCGGCCCCACCTCGGCATCGGTTGCGCTTCTTCGGGCACGGGCACGTTTACGTTCACGTTCACGGGGCCATCGTCCAATTCAGGGACAGGCCCTAGTACTCCGCGCACGCATCGAGTCCACGCTGCGAACAATGCTCGAGCGGCGGCACCCGCCAATGGTTGGGGCCTTGGGGCGAGGCCGCGAAGTAAACGCGGCTAACTCTGTGCTCGACTCCGGAGAGTATGAAATATTTGACAACACGGGGTTTGGCCAAATTTACGCTGCGTCGCGAACCGTCGCTCGCGGGACCAGCGGTCGCGTTGAGTGTGCCACATTATCTCACAGCACTAACATGTCGTGCGTCCGCACCCGGACCAACTGCACCTTGTGCGAGTTTCACTTGCAGGGAGCCGTGACTCTTGAGAAGGTCTCACGCGGGGTGGTTGTCCTGGTGAGGTCTCCTTCATGAGTATTTCGGCGATTCCGACTGGCGACGGTAGCCCCTTGGCCTCGTCGCTGCGCTCCAGCGAACCAGCACCTGCAGTGGACTTCATCGACCTGCTGTACACTGACCTCGTCGACAAACTAGCTCCAGCGCTCGATGCCTTCATAGGTAAACCGCTCGCTCAGTTTGGATGGAGGTCGCGCGCGGCAACCGGTGCTTCAGGGCAGCTCGATGTCAGTCTGGTCAAGGTCAATCGTTCGTCGCGCACCGGCGCTGCACAACTCGTTCTCGACCTTCATTGTGAGGCAAAGGCCGGCAGCTCTGCGGTCGTGCAGATAACATTGAACCCGGTTCGACAATCGAAGCACGGAACCCTTCAATACCGGATCATGCTCGGGGGGAACTTCCGCACCTGGGAATGCGCAACCTGTGAGAATGGCGAACTGGCAGCGCAAACGAGCTTCGCGCCCCCGAAAGGCCTCGCCGCACTCGAACACATGACGACCGTTTGGTTTGGCAGCCCCCAGGAAGCGGCCAAGCATGGTGTCAGCGCCGGGGTCGAGCGTAGCCGAGATCCTGTTGCCCACGAGCTTCTCGCCCGCTTTTGGCCGCACAGCCACGCTGCCTCCAAGAAGCGAGAGTACGGTCTTGCGGTTGCCCCTGGGCTTCAGGTGGATGGCGGCGTGACGGTGGACGCCGCTGAGTGGGCCGCGAGCGTTCTCGTGTTCTGCCTCTGGGGTCTCTTGCTTCGGACCTTGAGCGAACCGGACGAGAGCATTCCGTTTGACGACCTCGCGACGGAGGATGCTCAGGGCTTGCCGCCCGTGCAGTACTATTGGCCGCGACGGTCCGTCGATCTCACCACGTCGCAGGTTCGTGAGGCGTTGAACCGAGAGGGACTCGTCATCCCATGGCACATCATCGAGGCGGCATGCGCCGCGCTGAACGCCGGCAAGCACGTCATCTTCACCGGTCCGCCCGGTTGTGGAAAGTCCAAGCTTTCTGGAGTGCTCGCCACGCTCGCGACGGGACGCGAGCCGCTCATGGTGACGGCTTCGCCAGCATGGACCTCCGGCGATCTGGTGGGCAGGTACTTTCCGCGTCGTGACGGCCAGGGTCTCGAATTTAAGCCAGGTTTCTTCCTTCGCGTGATCGATGAGGGTAATCGCTGGCTTGTCATCGACGAGTTCAATCGAGCGAACATCGACGAGTGTTTCGGCGAGCTTTTCTCGGTCTTGGCAGACGACGTCGTGGACCTCCCTTTCGAGGAGGAGATCACGGATCAGTCGTCCGACGCCGGCAACGTTCGCGTCGGTGGCGTCCGCATGCTACCCGCACGGCGCGGAGTACGCACCGGCGAGAGCTCTCTTGCGCACAGCACGACCGTCGATTATGCCGTTGGACCGGGCTTCCGGCTCATCGGAACGATGAATGATGCTGATCGCTCGAGCCTGCATCAACTTTCGTTCGCTTTACTGAGGCGGTTTCACATCATCCGCGTCGAGGCCCCGCCGGCAGCCGACGTCGAGACGGTCATCACGACGTCGCTGAAGCGGGCCACGCAGGATCTCATGCTCGATCAACTCGCGTATCGTCTCACGCGCAAGGGCAAGCGATCGTCTTCCCTGGAGCTGGGGATGGCATTGCCGCTGCTGACCGAGCTTTTCGCGCGCGACCTCTCGAAACGGAAGAGTACGTCCTACACCGATCTTGTGCAGGAGCGCGTCGTTGGTCTAGCGACGGTTCAGGACATCATTCGGTTCATCGCCGAGGGCATTCGAGGTCCGTCGCAAGGCAAAGACGCGAACCTCGTATCCGCAGACGGCCTCGTGGACGATCTGAAACTCGAGGAACACGCCCAAGCGACCTGCGCGAGCTTTTTGGCGATCGCCGTCGTGTTGTCCGTGTTTCCGCAGCTCGATGCTCTGACAGCTGATGGTCGTCTTGCAGCCGTGCGACATATCATCGAGGTGTTCCAGCCGATGCGTGAGTCTCCCGCACTGATGCGTCGCGTGGAGGTGGGACGGGGAGACGGTGAGAGTGGCTTGCGGTTGGCCCTCATCGAGCATACCGACCCGACAGTGTACGACTTTGACAAGGATCGGTTCGTGAGTATCGCCGAGTTTCTGATTGAGGAGCTCTGTCAGCAGTATCGGGGCACCGACGACGCACTCGAATTCGGCCGATTGATAGCCGAGCGCGTGGAAGCTGCGGAATGAGCCTGGAGCTCCAGCTCTTCGTCGAGCAAGCCGGCTGGCTGGCGCCTCGACTTCAAGATCCGACTCGAATCGGCGTCATCAACTGGCTTGGCAGACGCCTCGAGCGAGTCGCGCGCCAGCGCTTTATTACGCATTTCCCATTGTCACACGCCGTTCAGCGGCGGGGCGAAACCGCAGTTTGCGCATTGCTTCAACGGAGTATCGTGGTGCACGCCACGAAGGTCCTACGCGTGAGCGAAGTGACACGCGCCGTCGACTGGCCGGCGACCTATGCTTGTGCGCACCTAGCGGGCCGGCCTCCGCAGCCGTTACTGGTGCGGAAGAGGGACGCCGTTCCGGACCGCGCGTCGCTGGGCGCGCTTGTCTCGCTCGGTCGCTCGTGGACGCGGCTACTCGAACTGGCCGCTGACCACCCTGAGCTGGGCTTCGAGTACCTTCGACGCCGCACAGCGCTCCGCGCTGCCATGCCGCCCCAGCTTATCCGAGGACTCGCACCGGCGCCCTATGGGTCACGGCATGCGAGTCGCTTGCGCCGTCTCGACGACGAGGCGGCGTTCCATGTCGCGAGTATCGAGCAGGCTCTGGGGTTCTGGCGACGTTCTTTTGGGGCGTCAGCCACAGACGACTCCGCAGCGCTCAGCATGCTCGCTCGTCTTCTCGATGAGGCAGACGCGAAGAACATCGATACCTTGCTCGAAGCCACGGTCGCTCTTTCCATCGCGCGTGCAGCGGTGAACGCCGACAGAGCGGACTGGCCAACGCTGTTTCCGTGGACCGTGCTCGCTGTCGATGAGCCCCGGTCCATGTATCCTGTCATTCGCCTTCGTTCCGCGGATCTCGTCTGTGAAATCGCGAAGGGCACACCGCGCGCTCCGTCACTCGGTGACGAGCGCGCTCCGATTGCTGATCTCCTCTCTCCTTGGGCGGACGAGGTGCTGCCGAGCACCGGCCGCGCACGTTCCACGGGCCGACAACCAGATCTCGTCGTGTCGTTTCACCTGGAAGGCGATCCCAGTCGCGTCGTTTTTGCGCTCGGCGACGCTAAACGCAACGCAACCGGCGACGGCGAATCGTACATTCGAGCCGCGCTCGACGTCGCCGCAACGTACCTCATGGCCTTCGGCTACCGTATGGGGTTACGCCTACCAGGACCGGGCGGAGGTGCTCTGACGACCGACCTCATGCCAGGTGTCTCCCTTTTCTGTCGCCAGGGTACAGGACGCGATGCGGCGAGCGCCATAGCCTTGTTACGCGCAGACCGTGCAGCCGTTGTCATGGCGTTCGACCTCGAGAATCATCTCGAGCCCGAAGCCCGCCCCTGGCACGCACCCGTTCTTGCTGCTTGGTTGGGCTCGCTCGGCCGCCAGGCGATTCGAGTGCTGGGCAGTACGGGCGGCAGTCGTCGGCGGGGCGGCGGGGCTACACGCACGCGGTGACTGAAGTCTGACGATGTGCTCGCTCGCTGATCCAGCAGGCATCAGGGTGGTACTACTCAGCAACCGGTCAATGGGACCGGCGTAATTTCGCCGATGGTTGCGGCTCTGCTGGCCACAGAGCTTGGGTCGGAACCTAGACCTAGCGCCGTTCGCCCCTCACGGCCGACAGCACTTCTTGTACTTCTTCCCGCTGCCGCAGAAACAGGGCTCGTTGGGACCGGGCGCTTTCGCGCGTCGGACGGGCTGGTTGGCGGCGCGCTCGACCTTGCGGTGGGGCGCGAGCAGTAGCTCGGTGCGAGACGGTTCCCACGGCCTGTGGAGCGCCTCGAGCACGTCCCGCTCGAAGTAGAATTGCTCGGGTGGTCCGCGGACGGCGGCCGCGACGAACGCGAGCGACTGCGCAGCTCTGCGGCTGTCGGTCAAGCCGTCGGTGTACGAGTGGAACACGACGGCTCGCGCCACGTCGGGCGGCACGTCCGCGGGCGGCGCAGGGTCGTTATCGTGCCCGAGCAGGCTCAAGCCAACTTTGACGACCCAGTCGTCGAGCTTGGTGTCGTCGGTGTCGAGCATTTCGACCGCCGCGGCGCACATGGCCTCGACGGCGTCACCCACCACCTCGCGCAGGCGCTGAGCGTGCGGCGTGCGCGCGGTGGTGGGCGCGGCGTGCAGCGCTTTCGCGATCTCGCCCCGCAGGCGCGAGGTGCGACGGCCGATCGCGAGCAGCGCGAAGATGGTGTCCATCAGCTCGAAGAAGGAGACGTCGTCGCCCAGGGCGCGCTTGTAGGCAGGCAGCAGCTGCTTGCCGAGGCGCCCGGCGGACCACGCGCCGATCAGGATGAAGCGCGTGACACCGGTGTTGGTGAGGGGATGGGCCAGCGCTGCACGGGCCTCGGGAGTGTTCTCGGTGATGGCTCGGTAATGCTCCTGCTCGCCGCCCATGGTCGCCAGCAGGGCGAGGTGGCCAGCGGCGTGGACGAGGTTCCAATACTGGTGCAGCGCCTCGCCGGCGCGTTTCCGGGTGCTCTTTAGGCGCCGCAGCTGCGTAGCGATGAGCGGCAGCTCACAAGACATCTCGAGGTAAAGGTTCATGAACACGGGGGCGAGGAGCGGTTCCCAGGCCGACACCGCGAGAAACTCCTCGCGGCTGACGGAGTCTGCCTGCACGAGCAGCCGCCGGAGTAGCCGCCCGCAGGCGCGATCGGAGCCGTCCGCTCCCGTCAGGCGCTCGGCTTCGGCCATGCGGTCACGCAGGGTCGTCACCTTGTGCGCGAGCGCGTCGAGCTGTCCGCGCGCGACGACGGGCAGCGTTCCTACCGACATGCCCTCGGCCAGGCACGTCACGAAGTGGCCATCGCGAGTCACGACGATGAACGGCCCGCGTCGAGGATCTGCCAGCGAGATAGCCACACGTTCCGCGGCCTCTGGCAGCGAGACCTGCTGGAGCACCGCGCGCAGCAAGTCGGGGTCGCGATACAGGTTGAGGGCGAGATCGACCTCGCGTGTGTTCAAGCGGTCGAGGCGTGAGAGGAAGTGCTCCGCGTGCCGCACGATCAAGTCATCGTCGCTCATGGACCTCAGCTCCTTGCTGCCGTGATCGTCGTGTACAACCGCCGGTGCAAGCGGGTCAACGTTCACTTTTGCGGCGACAACTTGGTATACCGAAGAGGTGTTGCTGTGTCGGGCGTTGGGCCAGAAGTGCGTGATTCGCGGTGCGGCGGCTTACGTCACGGAAGCCGGTCACGGAAGCCGGTCACGGAAGCCGGTCACGGAAGCCGGTCACGGCCACGGAAAGCGGGGCCTGACGCCGGCTCTGCGGGCCCGCCGCTCTCTGGGCCGTTAGGCGTTGCGGAGCAACGCCAATCCCTGATCGAGCGCCGCTAGTGCCTGGTGCTCGGGTTCAGGGGCGGTAGGGGACCTGGTAGCCGGGGCGGCTTAGGGTGTGGATCCGGAAGAAGCTGCGCAGGCTGTCGATGCGGCGTTCGGCGTCGGCGTCGGGGGCGTCGATGAGGTTCTCGAGTTCTTTGGGGTCGCGCGTCAGATCGTACAGCTCTTCGGTGCCGAGCCTGTCGTCGACGATGAGCTTGTAGCCGTCGGGGAAGTAGAGGGCCTTCTTCAAGCGACCTTCGGCGACGATGGGGCGCGAGAAGTTGGCGGGCTCGCCTTTGAGCAGGGGCACCAGGCTCTGGCCCATGAAGTGGCCGGGTGTGGGTTGGCCCGCCAGGTCGAGGAGGGTGGGGCCTACGTCCATCAACGAAACCATGCTGGCGATGGTGCGCGGGGAGAGCCAGGGCGCCACCAGGATTAGCGGCACGTGCAGTTGCTCTTCGTACAAGGTGGTCGCGTGGTGCTGCGAGTTGTGTTCGCCAAAGGCCTCGCCGTGATCGGAGGCAACGATGAGCAAGGTGCGCTGCCAGAGATCGAGTTCGTCGAGTTTGCGCCTGAGGATGCCCAGCTCGCGGTCGACGTAGGCGATCGCACGCAGGTAGCGCTCGAAGTCGCTGCCGCTGCCGCCGCTGCTGCCGGTGGCGCTGCCGCTGCCGGTGGCGCTGCCGCTGCCGGTGGCGCTGCCGCTGCCGGTGGCGCCAGCTTTGTAGGGGAAATGGCTGTCGAGGTAGTGGGCGAACAGGAACAGGGGCTCATTGCGCGCGTTTTTGAGGGCGTCGGACAAGCGTGCGGTGAGGCGCCGGCCCGGGGTGTAGTCGCTCAGGGCCAGGCCCGGCGTTTTGATGAATTCTTCGTGCTCGAAACCCCGTACGATGCCGAAGGTGTTGACGAGAAAGTAGGTGGCGGCGGCCGTGTGCGTTTCGTAGCCGGCGGCCTGAAGCAGCTCGGGGAAGCGGGGCGATGGGTCGTCGCCCAGGAACAGGTAGCCGACTTCTGGGTGCCGTGTCCAATATTGCTGCGAGAAGTAGAGTCCCGAGAACATGCCGCTCAGGGACGTAACCGTTTGAGAGCCGGGTGCTCGGCCTTGTGAGAAGTACACGCCCTGTTCTTTCAAGGCGCGCAGGTTGGGTAAGCGCTCGAGGTGGTGAGGCGTCTCGAGGACGTCGGCACGCACGGCGTCGATGGTGATCAGCAGGAGGATGGGGGCATCCGCGAGCAATCCGGGCTGGCTGGTGGGCGTGGCGGCGCGGGTGGACTGCTCGAACCACTGGGAGCGACCGGGGTGGAAGGCGGCTTCTGTCAGGTGGTGGGTATACTGCCGGAGACGTGTCGCCCACCAGGGCACCACGGAACCACTGGTCTTCAACTGTTCGATGAGCAAGGTGCGGCTCGGGGGCGCGAAGAGCGCGAGCACCGAAGCCACGGTGGCAGCCACGGCGACCGCCCCGGCGCTCCGTCGGAGCCAGGGCGGGGGGCCTCCGCGAAACCAGCGCAGCGGCGCCCAAGCTACGGTGACGAGGCCGAGGCCCGCGAGCGCGATCAGGAGATGCACGCCGGGGTAGTTGTGCTTGAGCAGCCAGTGGTTGGCTCCGAAAAGTGCGACTGCACTTGCGGTGGCCAGCAGTGCGAGCGGGGCGCTCCAAAAGCGGTTGAGCAGCACCAAGGCGCTGGCAAGTCCGGCAGCGCAGCCGCCCACCAGGCCCCATTTGACGAGCTCTGCCTGCGCGCCCGCGAAGCGGCTATGAGCGAACGCGTCGAGGTCTTCGGCGAGGGTGGGTGCGAAGAGCAGCATGAGGCCCACTCCGCTCCAAGCCCAAGGCAAGAGCGGCCGCAGCCAGCGTTGCTGCCGCCAGCCCAGACGCTGGAGGCTCGCCGGCTTCAAGGCACGGCGGTAGGCGGCTTGGGCGCTCGGAATCAGCAGGGCCAAGGCCAAGTGCTGCGTTGCGTCCAGCAGGTGGTGCGAGGCCCTGACTCGCGCCGAAACGGCGCTGCTGTCGAGCCACCAGCCGATGGCCACTGCGTTGATGAGCGCGATCAGCGCGCCTGCCGCCAGCGCTGCGAACCAGCTCCCCATGGGGGTCTTCGCCGAGGTCCGGCTCACGCGGAGCGTCCGAGCTAATTGCTCGCCCAGTTCAAAAAGCGCAGCCCTTTGAAGCCGCGGAAGTCTTTCGGATCTGCCGTAACGAGCGGCAGCATGTTCGTGACGGCGATCGCTGCGACTTGCCCATCCACGAAAGGCTTCGGCTTGCCCAGCGCCTCGTCGATGGTTCCTGCCAGCTTGGCTCGGGTCGCCGCTACGCTGTAGGTACGTTTCATGTCTCGAAGTGTACAACTTCTCGTACACGTGGTTACGGGTGACTGAGTGGTCCGGTCGGAGACCCCTGCCGCGGAAGCCAGCCGCGGCGGTCTGCCCGGGGTCCGGTCACGGAAACCGTCACAGGAGCCGCTGACGGGCTAACCACGGGGGGCTTTGCCTTCGGGCTGCTCGCGCCCTGGCGCCCACGCAGCCCTATGCCGGCTGCCGTGTGACATCGAAGCGCAGAGAACGCGCCGGCGCTGGAGCGCTTTCGAAGGGCCGAGCTCGGAGCACTCGTTTCGTCGCGTGTGCTGAACGACGGACTCGACGTGCCGGATGCCGATGTAGCGTTCATCCTGTGCATCGACGCCGCGCGGAACGCGCCGAGCAGGAGCTCCCGCCATTCCAACGTAATCCGCTACGAGCGGCGCGTCCCCGCGACGGAGGTTTTGAGCCCCTTGGACGCTTCTGAACCGGATCGCGTGGAGTTCGGTTCCTGTTCGTCGCCACGTCCCGCGGCAGGCAGTTGACGGGTTCGGCGCTCCACGCTAACCCGCTTCGGTGGATGCGCCTCCTCGCGTGGGTAGCTGGTTCGAAGGTCAGGCCAAGCGTTTGGAGCCGACGCAGCGCGACGTGCTCGCGCTCTTGGCGCTGCACGATGAGCTGAGTCTGTCGGGGTTGGCAGAGCTTTGCAGCGCCGCTGGCCTGCGCGCCACGCCGACGCGCCAGCTGAGCACGACGACGCTGCGTCCGCACGTCGAGGCCCTGCTCGTCGCGGGGCTAGCTCGCCAAGGGCATCGCGGGCTGGGGGTGGCGCGGTCTGTGAAGCATTCGGCATTGCGGGACGCCGCCGCGCGGGGCCGTCTCGGCGTACTGGGACAGGTGGCCGTGGCTAGCCGCTTCGGGCGCGAGTCGTACTACCGCGGGCGAGCCGAGGAGGCGCTCCAGGCGCTGCTCGAGCTAGACATCGCCTTGGCGTCGGGTGGCCCTGGCATCGAGCCTGCGCTCGCGTGCGCGCTGCAGGCGTTCGCCGCCCTGGGGACCGATCCGGTTTGGGAGGTGGCGGGCCATTCGGTGGTGCCCGCGCTCACCACGGTGCCTTTCGACCGGGCGTGGTTCGAGCGCCTCGACGAAGCCGTTCAGTCTCGTCTGTTCGAGCTGGCCGTGTCGTTCGCCGAAAGCACCGGCGCGGGCTTGCCGGAGCTCTGCGGCTATGCGATCGCGCGGCCGCAGCTGTTCGCGGCGCGACCGGCGGCGCACGCGAGCCTGTTCGGGGTAGCGGTCCTCGGCGGTGATTTCGAGAACGCGACAGCGCTTGCAGTGGCGGCCCAGGGCGACTTGAGGTCGACGCTGCTGGCGGCACTCGCGGTCGCGAAGGGGGCGTTTGCGGAGCAGACCGCGTTCGTGCCTCCGAAGAAGGACGAGCCCATCGGGGTCGCGCGACTGCTCCAGGCGCTCTTGCTGTTGGGCCGCGGCCGCGCCGAAGATCTCGCCGCGGCCGGACGGATCGCGCACACGGGCGCTCGCAAGAGCTGTGCGTTCAGGGGCGCCGCGCGCTGGTTGAAAGAGCTGATCGGGCTCGTAGAAAGTGGCCAGTCCGCGTTGTCCAAGCGCGCCTTCGAAGGGAGCGAGCATGGGGATTGCCTCGCAGGCTTGCTGGGCGCGACGTTCGCGATCTGGGCGGACGATCACGGCGTGGCCGAGCTGATGCCCGTTCCCTTGGAGCGCTACGCGGATTTGTTCCGCGACACCGGGCAACATTGGCTCGCGGCGCAGTTCCGTGCGTGCGTGAATCAGCTCGATCGCATGGCAACTGCTGCGCCCGCCGGGCGTGGGAAGCGCGGCAGCGCACCGGGCGTGCGCCGTACGCCCAGCGCCGCTGTGAACACGAACGGCTCGGGCTTCACGGTGCGGCCGCTGTTCGAGTTGCGCACGGCGAAGGCAGCGTGGGAGCTTTCGCTCGAGGCGTTGGAGCGAGTCGCGGCGACGACGAGTCCGTCCGAAGCGCAGGAGTTGGTGACGGTTCGAGAGCGCATCTTGTGGCGGGTCGCGCCGAGCACTCTCGACATCGAGGCGTACTTGCAAGTCAGCAAGGCGGGGAGCTTCACGCGCGGCCGCAAGCTGGCGACGAAGCACCTGCTCGGGGGGAGCAAGCAGCTCGAAGCCTTGCCTCCCGAAGATCGGGCCGTGGCTGAGTACGCGCGCGAACGGCGCGAAACCGGCTACGGCTACCCTCAAATCTATCACTTCTTCCATCCGCGGGCGTGGCTCGCGCTCGTGGGGCATCCACGGGTCGAGCTCCAGGGGAGCGAACAGCCCGTCGAAGTCGTTCGCGGCCGGGTGCAGTTGGTGGCAGAATCAGAGGGCGAGACGCTCGTCGTCAGGCTGCAGCCCAACGACTTGGCCGGCGAGCTTTCGGTGCGGCGAGAGCCGGGAAGGCTCGTCGTCTACCACGTGGAAGAGCCAGCGATGCCGCTCTTGAACCTGCTGCGCGCGGGCCTCACGCTGCCGGCGGTCGCGCGGGAACGCGCGCTGGCTTCGCTCAGCCGGTTGGCACATCTCGTCCCCGTGCAAACTTCGGAACGGACGGCGGCCAAGACGGTGACGGCGGACGCGCGGCTCTGGCTGCGCGTGCTGCCTCGCGCGAGCGGCTTGTCGGTGGCCGCGTTCGTGCGACCGTTGGGCGCGGCTGGGCCGGAGCTGTTGCCGGGCGTCGGCGCTCCCCATCTGCTCGGTCATCAAGACCAAGAAGCGGTGCAGACGGAGCGTGATCTCGCGGCCGAACGCGCGGCGCTCGCTGCGTTGCTCGCCGACTGCCCGCTGGTCGAGGGGCTGGGCGTCGCCGGCGACTCGGTGCTGCTCGAAGACGCGACGTCGTGTTTGGAGCTGCTCTCGGTGCTGCAACGACCTGCGAGCCCCATCGTCGTCGAATGGCCCGAAGGGACCCCGCTCCGGCTGCGCGGGCGCGTCGGTAGTAAGGCATTGCGGGCAGGCATTCAGCGGGGTGCCGCGCATTTCTTCGCCGAAGGTAGCCTGGTCATCGACGATAGCCTGAGTCTCGAGCTGCAAGAGTTGCTGGCGCTGGTGGCGGAGAGTCCGGGCAAGTTCGCGCGGCTGGCCAATGGTGACTTCATCGAGCTCGAACGCGATCTGCGCGACACGCTGGAGCTGCTGAGCGCGGCCAGCGTCGAGTCCGGCAAGCGGCAGCCAGGCGTAGTGCTGTCGCCGAGCGCATTCGCGACGCTCGATCAGCTGTCCGGCGAAGGCTCGGGCTTCACCCTCGCGAGCGACGTGGCCAGCTACCGCGCGCAGCTCGATGCCGCATTTTCGAGCACGCCCAGGCTGCCACGCGGGCTCGAAGCCGAGCTGCGGGACTACCAGATCGACGGCTTCCGTTGGCTGGCGCGCCTGGCCGACGCCGAGCTTTCGGCGTGCTTGGCCGACGACATGGGGCTCGGCAAGACGCTGCAGACGATCGCGCTGTTGCTCTATCGCGCCCGCAAGGGGCCCGCGCTGGTGGTCGCGCCGACCTCGGTGTGCGACAACTGGCGGCGAGAGCTGGCGCGCTTCGCGCCCTCCCTCGAGCTCCGCATGTTCGCGGGCGCGGGCCGTGAGCGGGAGCTGGAGCGCCTGGGCCCGCGCCATGTCGTGATCGCGAGCTACGCGCTGTTGCAGCAGAATGCCGAGCCGCTGCAGGCGGTGAGCTTCGCCACGGTCATCCTCGACGAGGCGCAGATGATCAAGAACGCGGAGTCGCAGCGGGCGCGAGCCGCCTGCGCGCTCGACGCCAAAGTGCGCATCGCATTGACCGGCACGCCGGTGGAAAACCACATCGGCGACCTCTACAGTATCTTCCGCTTTCTGTTGCCCGATCTGGTCGGCAGCTGGCCGGCGTTCCATCGGCGCTTTGGCGCGGCGGGCGGGGGCGAGGCGGGGAGCGTCGCGCAGCGGTCGCTGAAGCGGTTGCTCAAGCCCTACCTGCTCCGGCGCACGAAGGCTCAGGTGCTCGATGAGCTGCCCCCGTTGACCGAGATCGAGCACCGCGTCACGCTGAGCGCCGCCGAGGTCGCCCTGTACGAAGGCATCCGCTGCAAGGCGCTCGCGGCGCTCGAACAAGGCGCGAAAAACCCACGCGATCGCTTGCGGGTGCTGGCGGAGATCACGCGCCTGCGCCGGCTCTGCTGTCACCCGCAGCTGGTGGCCCCCGGCGCCAACGCTGACAGCGCCAAGCTCGACGCGCTCATCGAGCTCATCGTCGAGCTTGGCGAGGGACGGCACCGCGCGCTCGTGTTCAGCCAATTCGTGGACGTGCTCTCGCTCGTCAAGGCCCGCCTCGAGGCGCAGGGGATCTCCTACCAGTACCTCGACGGCTCGACCCCCGCGCCGCGCCGCGCTGCCGCCGTCGACGCCTTCCAGTCCGGCGAGGGCGACGTCTTCCTGATCAGCCTGAAAGCGGGCGGTTTTGGCTTGAACCTGACCGCCGCGGACTACGTGATTCACGTCGACCCGTGGTGGAACCCCGCCGTCGAATCGCAGGCCTCCGATCGCGCCCACCGCATCGGCCAGACGCGTCCGGTGACTGTTTACCGGCTGATCGCGTCCGGCACCATCGAAGAGCGCATCGTCCAGCTCCACCAGAAGAAGCGAGAGCTGGCCACATCGTTGCTCGACGAAAGCCACACGGCAGCTGCCTTGAGTCCTGAAGATCTGCGCGACTTGCTGGCGCCGTGAGCCGGGCACGCGCTGAGCAGCGCCCGCGCCGTGACCTCCGGCGCTGAACTTCGCGCGCGAATTAGCGGGAGTAGGGCATGACGTGCACGACCAGATCGCTGTCGGGCTTCGAGCCGCCGCAGACCAGCGCGATGTTCGTATCGGGAAAGCGCTCCGCCACCGCGATCACCTTTCGTGCGATGGGCGGCGGCGCATCGCGTTGCCCGAGGACGAAGAGCAAGTCGCTAGCAGTCATGCGATCGAGCAAGGCTTGGGTGAGGCTATCCCAACTTTCCAGCGGACGATGCTTGGTCGTCACCCCCGGTTTGGCGCTACGGAACGCCTCTTCGTAGCCTTTCCAGGTGTTCGTGTCGCACAGGACCTCTACGGGCGCTCCCAGCTGTTGGGCGATGCGCTTGACGACCACCGCCGCGCGCACGAAGCCCTCCGCATCGAAGCGCAGCGGCGGAATCGCCACGGTCACGGTCTGTGCGGTGCTGACCGGGTGCCGGGGGCGGAACAGCACCAACGTCGAGGTCGTGGTCCGTAGGAGCTCGTCGATCGTGGCGCCCAGCACGGCCTGCCCCTTCGATCGGTCGCATTCCCAGCCCAGCACCACGTGCGTGGCCAATACTTCCTTGCTCGAACGCGCGAGGGCGGCGCCCATGGTATGGTCGATGCTGGTCGAAATCTCCGCAGGCACGTCCGCTGAAGCGCACAGGCTGACCGCGCTGTTCAACATTTTCTCGGCGCTGGCGAGCGCCACCTCAGCGTCCGCGTCATCTCTGACGGCGTGCACCAGGTACACGGGTTGCCGGTGCGCGGCGTCACGCAGCAGCAGTGCTAGATCGATGATCGAGCCCGCCCCTACCAGGGAGGGCAAGCCCACCATGATGCGCTGGCGCTGGGGCTCGGGCTCCGCCGCGGCCAGCTGAACCTGGTGTTTCGCGACCTCCGGCCCGAAGCGAGCCATTACGGTCGGTGCGACGGTGCAGGTGGCCAAGATCATCACGATCGAACCGTTGACCACGGTTTCATCGAACAACCCGATATTGAAGCCCACTTGAACCACCGCGAGCGTCGCGGCGGCTTGCGCCAGCGTGAGCGAAAACACGACGCGCGCTTCGGCCTTGGTGAAGCGCAGCACGAGCCTGGTCGCTTCCGCCGCCAGGAACTTGGTGACGAGCACCATGACGGTCATGTAGATCACGATGATCCACGTATCGAAGCCCGTGAACAGCACCCGGGCATCGAGCAGCATTCCCACTGAAATCAAGAAGAACGGGATGAAGATGGCTTCGCCGGTGAAGACGATGCGATTCATCAGCGTGCCGTTGTGGGGAATCAGCCGGTTCATGGCCATGCCGGCCAAGAACGCGCCGACGATGGGCTCGACGCCTGCCGAATGAGACAGGGCGGCGCACACGAACACCGCCGTCAGCACGAACAAGAACTGCGCGTTGCCGTCTTCACCGACGCGGCGAAACAGCCAGCGTCCGAGCCTCGGCAAGCCGAAGAAGATCAGGCTCACGTACAGCGCGAGCGACCCTCCCAAGCGCCACCAGAAGGTTTCGGTGATCTTGCCCTCGGCCTTCAAGCCCACGATCACGGCAAGCAAAAGCAGAGCCGCGGTATCGGCGATCATGGTACCGCCGACGGCCGTCGTGACCGCGCGATTCTTGCTGATGCCGAGCTTGCTGGCCATCGGATAGGCGAGCAACGTGTGCGACGAGAAGATGCTGGCGAGCAGCACGGCCGAGAGCCACTCGTAGTCCAACACGTGGAGCGCGACCGGAGTAGCAGCGGCGATCGGCAGCCCGAAGGTGAGCGTGCCGAAGACGATCGAATGGATCCCGAACTTCTTGAAGACGCCGAGATCCACCTCGAGCGCTGCGATGAACATGATGAAGATGAGCCCCACGTTCCCGAGCAAAATGAACGATTGGTCCCGCTCCAGCACGTGCAGCGCGTTCGGCCCCAACAGGGCACCCGCCAGCAGCAACCCGACCAGCGCCGGCATGTGCACCTTCGCCATCAAGAACGGGATCACGAGGATCAGGCACGTGACCAACGCGAAGATGACGATGGGGTCGGTGATCGGGAACATCGCTACTGGGGTTCAGTCAACCCAGCGAAGACTCGAGCACATCTGTCCGTATCGGTGAACCCTCGAATCGGCTCAAATCTGGGCCTTTCGGCCGGCAACCACGAGCAAGCGAGAGAAATGCGCCGTTCGCCGTGGTGCCCCCCAGCGTGTGCCGCGGTGTGGGTCGCGCGATCCGCAGCGTGTGAGCACTGCGAGCCTCGTGGCTCGCACGCACTGAGCAGCGCTAGCCCGCGGCCCAGCGCCACCGCACGGATCGACGAGTTCTTGCGGAACTTCTCTCGAAACTGCGCCATGCGGCCCGCCAGAGCCTGCAATCGATAAGCGTGGCCGCTACCACCTATCGGAGTCCCAAGGCGCATCTGACTCGCGAGAACCACGAGCAAGTGTTGGCGCTCGCCAAGCACAAGACCGTACGCGAGCTGGAAGAGCTCGTGGCGCGCCTGGCGCCCCAGCCCGATGTCCCCTCGATGCTGCGCGCGCTCCCCGAATCGCCCCAGCTCGGCGCCGATACCTGCGCCATTCCGCCTCGACGCGTTGCGCTCATAGATGGTCGTGCTGCTATCGTTGCACACGTGAGAGGCGGTGTAACACGGCGTCATGTAGCTGCAGTCGTCGCCGTTCAGGCACGCATAGTTGACTGGAGGCGCACAAAGATACCAGCTTCGTCGTGGCGGACACCGACAGCTTTGCCGGTGGCTCCGGTGGGCCCCTGTACAACGAAGCGCTCGAACTGATGGGCCATCAGGTGCGGGGTGAGCTGGACTGGAAATACGAAGACGGATGCGCGCGGCATCTGATCGGTAGGGCGCCACATCCGCGGACGGTCGACGCTGGCGAACACCGCCGGCAACGTCCCGTTTGAAGTGCCTTCGCTGAGTGACTGCTCATTCATCGCGCTGCAGCAACCGTGCGTCCTCCGTTAGGAGGGCCAGCTGTGCGCGGCGGATTTCGCCAGCGCTATGCTTCGGATTCTGCTTGTTAAGGGCAACTTGGGATGCTAATTACTCTCTAACGATGGTGCACACGGGGGTTGCTGTGTGGTTGACAAGTCGTGAGCGACGTCGGCATTGAGTGATGCCGGTATGCCGTAGCGACCTGCGGCGACGATGGTCCGCACTCGGGGGCGCTCCACCGGTGCGGTAGCCAGGCGAGAGAACTTTGGGGAAGCTGTGCCATGGGGATACATGATCCATCAGGTAACGCCGTGGGAGTCAGTGGGTTCCTGCGGGGTGCCGCGAACGATTGGACATACTTCGACGACTACCTCTTGAACATGGGGACCGGCGACCTGTACTGCGCGTCCGCGCTGGTGCCCCTCGAGCCTCAGGTCAAAAAGCTCATCGTCTACCTCGCGAGGCACGCGGGTCGACTGGTGACGCGCACCGAACTGCTCGAGACGCTCTGGCAGGAACGGGAGCGTAGCGACGGTGCACTGAACTACGCTGTCCGCAGAGCTCGACAGGCGCTGCATGCGACCCACGAACCCGCCATCACTACCTACCGCGGTCGGGGCTATCGCTTCGAGGCGACCGTGCAAGAGCGCGACAGTCCGGCTTGTGCAGCACAAGGCGCTCCTCTTCTCGAGCGCAAGCGCGAGCTGCGCGCGCTGTGGGCAGCGCTGTCGCTGTGCGAGCGCCAGCGTCGCCCCGGGCTGGTGCTGGTGACGGGTATGGTAGGCATTGGCAGGAGCGCCCTGGTGAACGCGTTCCGCCTCCAACTTTTCGAGCGCGGCATGCGCTGCCTGTTCGGCACCTGTACGCCCGCGACCACGGTCAGCACCGGCGAGTTCTGGAATGGACTCTTGGGGTTCTCGCCCGAGCCAGAAGTGGCCGCGCACTCGCCCAGTGAGCACTTCGGCGACATCCGCCAGAAGCTAGAAAGGGTCGCGGGCGAGGCTCCGTTGGTCGTCATCCTGGATGACATCCAGGAGGCGTCCGCCCAAACCTGGGAGCTTTTGGCGCTGCTGTCGACCGTCGGTGAACGACCCGTGCTGCACGTGGCGACTTGTCAAACTCCGCTGCCACCGATTCGACAGCACGAGTTCGGCGCGCTGGCACGTCATGCTCGGGTCGTTTCGCTCGATCCGCTATCCAGCAGCGCATCCAGAATGGTGATGGCCTCGTTGCTACAGCAACCACTCGACCGGAAAGCGGAGCTCGAGGCGCTGCGCATGGCGGCCGGCAATCCACTATTTTTGACGGAGATTGCTGGTGACCTGAAGGACGAGCAAGGCTTCGAAGCGTCCCAGTTGTTCCGGGCGCCATCAGCGGTCGAGGGGGCGCTCCGCCGGCACCTGGCAGCGCTCTCGAAAGAGACCATCGAGCTGCTCCAGTTCAGCGCATTGCTCGGGGACAAGTTCGATTGTCGAGTGCTGTCAATCGCGGCGAATTGCGACGTGCGCGCTATCGTGAAACGACTCGAGTCTGCCGTCGCTCTCCAGATCGTGAAGCCGCGCACCCAGCTCGAGTTTCAATTCGCTCTCCCGCTGGTTCAGAGCTTTTTGCAGCATTTGACTCCAGACATGCAGCGGCGCGAGTGGTACTGGGCGCTGGGCAGCGCGCTGGCGCGCCTCGCCCGCGAGCGAACGCCCGCGATGTTTTCCATGGCGGCGCGTTACCTGGCACATGGGGTCGTCTCGAGGGAACAAGCGCTGGAGGCGATGCAGGTTGGCATCTTGGCCGCCACCGCTAGCTCGGATCAACGCGACTACGCGCGCGCGGCCGAAGAGTACGCGAGGAGCTTCAACTTGGCGGAACAGGCTGGGCTCGACCCCTGCGGGCAGGTGGACGTGGCCCTGCAAACGGTGACGGCGTTCCACCAGGCCAGCGTGGTCCCGACCGCCCCTTTCGTCGACAGGACGATCGCGCTGACACGGCAATGCACCGACGCCTTGCGGAGCGCTCGACTCACGCTGGGGCTGTGCCACTTGCACGACGTGCTGAGTGGTCCGATGCCCACCGACATGGTGGAGCTCGTCGAAACCGCAGTCCAGCGCCTGCCGCCTGGATGCGCCCAGCTCGAAGCGCAACTTTACGCACGACTCGCCCAGAATCAGCACGCGCGCCTCGACCTGGCCGAGCGCATGGCCTTGTCCGAGCGAGCCCTCGAAGCAGCCGCCGTCACCCAGGATGCTTTCACGCTGGCGGTGGTGTTCGGAGCCCGCGCCCGCCTTCAGCTGGGCTCTGCGGTGGACCGCGAGGCATGCTCGGAAAGTGTGGCGAGCGCGAGCTTAGCCGCCAGCGCAGCGCGGGCACCGGCTTTGAGGTTGGAAGCTACGATTTGCGAAGCGACGTGGTACCTGGTGCAGGGCGACCTGGAAGGCGTGCGCCTGTCGGTCGAGTCGGTGCAAGGCACGCTCGAGTCGGTGCCATTGGCGACGGCCGAAACGTGGCTGCGGGTTTTCCAGGCAGCGATGGCGACGGTGCGCGGCGAAGGTCCTCTCGAGTTCGAGGGTGTCCCCAATTCCGTTCTGCGTCTGCAGTCGATGGTCCGCGCGATGGACGAAGTTGCGAGTGATCGAGACGCCGCAGCTCGTGCGCCGGTCAGCGCCGAGATCCAACGACCGCTATTCCTGGCCGTGTCCGGAGTGGTCGCCGCTCGCGCGGGCGATCGGAAGGGCGCCGCACGCGCCTTCCAGCGGCTGGCACGGCAGCCGGCGTTCGGGCTCACTCGTGATGCGGCGCCCCTGGCGACACTCGTCGTCCTCGCCGAACTGTGCGCCGCCGTGGGTGACGCACCGAGAAAGCGAGCCCTCTACTCGAGGTTGCTGCCGTTTTCCGGCTGCCTGGGGGTGGCCGGTCGTTGCGAGTGCATCGTAGGCTCCAGCGACTACGCCCTCGCGCTGCTCGCGGCCGAAGTCGAGTCCCCCGCTCGAGCGCGTAAGCACCTTCGTGCTGCCAGACAGATGGCGCTGAAGCTGCAGGCAAAAACCTGGCTGAGGCGTTGCGACGCAGCGCTCGCAGCGTTCGCCAGCGAGGCTTGGCAGAGCAAACTTCGTCCCCGATCGCTCCCCCCCGAGGCCCGACGGGTCGGCTCGAGTCCTCTAACCCCCAAGACAGAAAGTAACATGACATGAACGAACGCCCCGTTGCCAGAACGCGAGTGCTGTCGCCCTTCTTGCCGATTGCACTGGTCCTGGTGAGCTGCACGAGCTCTACCCCGCCACCGTCTACTCCGACGCAGGCTACCCCCATGCAGGCTACCCCGCCAGCGTCTGCCCCGACGCAGTCTACCCCGACACCAACGAGCGCCGGCACGGACGCGGCCACGGAGGAAAGCAATATGGAACCCACGAACGCTGCAGCCCCGATCGAGCTCACCGGGGCCGATGCCGGTCGCCCCATTGCCGCCCAGTCGGGACAGAGGATCCTGGTCACGCTGCAAACCATCGGCGGGGGCTCGTACGGAGAGCCTACGGTCTCCAGCCCCAGCGTGCGTTATGCGGGCCAAGCGCCAGCCGCGCAGCAAAACCCAGGCGGGCCACGGCAGGTCTACCAGTTCGAAGCCGTTAGCGCCGGGGCCGCAACCGTCGAGGTGCCGCACACTGGCCCGCAGGGCAGCTTCTCGATCGAAATCACGGTCAAGTAGCCGTCGAACGCAACAAGCAGCGAGCGCGAGGGCCCGGTAGCGGTGGGTCCTCGCGCCCCGCAGGGCCGGTCGAAGAAAGACGACCGGGGAGTGGTCCATGCTTACCAGTGGGACAGCAACGTGGTCCCGGGGTTGGGGCTATTGGTCGCGCCATAGTGGCAGCTCGGCGTCGGCGAGTTGACCGTACTGCTCCATGCGGACGACAGGTAGGTGTACGCGGCGCCATGGTAGAGGTTCGTCGACACGTTCACCCCGGTGTTGTTCGGGTATTGGTTGCAAGCCGTTAGGTTGTACGCCTCCAACGCTGCAGGCGCAGCCCATGTGTAGACCAAACCGGGCGTCCTGGTCAGTGTGGTCGTGGTGGCAGTGCCTCGAACTGTGGTGGTGATGTTCCAAGTGCAGGAGCCGCCGATGGTGCAACTCGAAGCGACCATGGAGCCGTCGATGATGTTGCCCGAGGTCGTGGTTTTGGGCGTCGAGTAGACTGCCACGCCGTTCACGTCCACGTACCACGACGCAATGCTCCAATAGTTCCCGCCGAACCAACCGTTATTGCCCCACTGCAGCACCGGCTGAATGATGGACAGCGTCCCCGAGGTGTTCTGAAATCCGGGGAAATAGTAGACGAGTTGACTGCTCTGGCTGCTCGGATTGTTGGGCACGTACCAGGCGGAGTAGGCGGCGCTGAACCAGGAACCTGCCGGTGCGTTCCGCGACGAGTTTTCTACCCAACCGTTGACCGTGGGCGCTTGACCGCCCTGTACCGATTTGGCGTTGGATGGGGCCCCCCGCAGCTTCGCAAAATCGAGCTTGTGCTTGTAGCGGCAGGGAGCGAAATCGACAGCTTCGTTCCCGGTGGCTTCGCGCACACAAGTCTTGTGCACTTTGCCGACCGGTGTATTGACGTAGTCGGCATCCGGCGCGGACAACAATTGCTTGGTGCTGCCTACCGAGTCCTCGGACTGCTCGTCGGGAGCATTCGCCCCACAAGCGGTGAGGGCAATGGTTGCAGCGAGCGCGCCCGCGGCGCGTACGGACTGTGCCTTCCCGATCAACTTCACACGAATTGAAGTGGCCATTCTGCTTTTCCCTTCCTGCTGTTTTCCCTGGCTGGCATCTGTTCGCGATGACCAGCACGTCTCCGCTCTCGCACCGCCAGCCAGCGTCCTCAATCAACGCTTCGCCACGGACGAGTCCCCCGACCCTGATCGCTTTGCCGCGCACGAGCACTGGGCCCAACGCGCTGAAATCGCAGGCTAATTATCCGCCAGCGCGTGCTTCGCGAAAGTGAGGGACCTTAGGAGAATGAGGGAGCTGTCTGTCCCAGCCGCTGCCCCTACGGCTGTACGCCGCGATCAGTCACGCTGAGGTGCGTGATCGCGAACTCGGCCGTGATGTAGTCGAAGATGGCGTCGTCTGGCATGGATCCATCGGTGCTCGTGTCGCCGCCCATGCCAGCAGTGCCGGTGGTGCCCGAAGTCGACATCGAGCTGGAGCTAGACATCGAGCCCGACGAGGACATGGAACCCGAACTCGACATCGATCCCGACGACGACATCGACCCCGATGACGACAGGGAACCTGAGCTCGACATGGTCTCCGTGCTGGTCATGCCCCCTGCACCGCCCATACCGCCCATACCGCCCATACCGTCATCGGGGACTTCGACGTCGTAGGACTGGTTGTAAATGCGCACGTTGATCTTGATGGCGGTGCTCGGATCGTAGGAGTCGATGGCATCGGTCTTGTCGGGCAGCGGGAACACCAGCGTGGCGCGGTCACCGACGTAGCGGAGCATGAGTCGAGACTCGCGCGGGGTTTCCGCTTCGACGTACCCGGTCACGAGCACTGGCGCTCCGCCCGCGCCGGCCAAGCCGCCATCAGTATCGGCGCAGGTTCCGCCAACACCGTCGCCCGTCGTCGCGGTGCCGCCCGTGCCCGTCGCGGTTGCCGTCACGGTTGCAGTCGTGGTCCCAGTCCCAGTCCCGGTCCCGGTTGCGGTGGCTGTGCCGGTCGCCGTCCCGGTCGTTGCAGTCCCGCCGACCCCGCCCGCGCCGCCCGAGCAGGTCCCGCCGGTACCGCCGTCGGTGCCGGTGTCCTCTTCGTATTCGTAGGTGGAAACGGAGACGAGCGAGACCAGGTACGCGCCCGCGTTGGCGTCGGGGCCACGCACGTCGTCGGTCAGCTCGATCGTCAGGTTGAGTTGCTTGCCCGTCAGGTCGCCGTCAAAGCCGTAGGAATCGAGCGTGAACCGCGTCTCTTCGAAGTTGGATTCGGAGGGATCGGCGTCTTCCCAATCCGGCTCGTGAGGCCAAGTCACGTTCACCAGCGTGGGGCATCCGCTCTCGATGGTGACGTCGCTGAAGTCGTTGTCGTCCCACGCGGCGTCGGTGTCGGACCGGTTGAACAGTGAGAGCGCAGCGATGGTGCAGGTGTCGAGATCGCCAGTGGTGCTGGTCCCGGTGACGGTGGCGCCGCCCGTCCCGGTCGCAGTCGGCGTGCCGGCATCGGTAGTGGTGATGCCGCCGGTGGTGCTCATGCCGGTCGTGACCGTCCCAGCGTCCGTCGTGCCGGTCACGGTCGACACGTAGACGACCTTCGTGCCGCCGTCGTCACCGCACGCCCACGCGCCGAGCGCGCAACAGAAGGTAGCGAATCTTGCGAGGCGAACGACGCGGGGCTTTTTCATGATGAAGCAAGGCCTCTCTCTGTTGGAGGAGCAGAAGGACGAGCACGCTCGGGTGGCCGAACATCTCAGCAACCGTCGCGTTGGGTCAATCGCCAGCACCACGCAATCTGATCTCTTACGGCAACGTTTTTGGGTGCTCGTCGCGCCACACTGGAACTGCCGTGCGAGTGTGTCGATTCGGCATCTGATCGGGGCGCCTCGTCTCGCCGTTCATGGATCCTGCCTCTGCCGTGGTCCGGGTCTCGGCGTCTGGCCCCACCAGTCGGTCACGGAGCCCGGTCGCAGAGCCCAGGCCACCGTTTTACTGAGCGATCAGCCTCACCGCTTGGCCGCCGGCACCGACCGCGCCCGGTCCGCGCTCGGCTTTTGGGAGCCCGTCGAGCGGGGTTTCTAGCGGCGCGGCGTCGCGCTTGACAGGGGTCGCGCTGTGCTTCAAAAGAGAATAGAGTATTCTCTTATGGTGCAGCGACCCAAACCCGAAGTCAGAGAAGCCATCCTGAAGGCCGCCGCCGGAGCGTTCGCCGACGACGGTTTCGAGCGCGCTGCGGTCGGTGACATCGTCGAGCGCGCGGGCACCTCCATCGGCAATTTCTACAAATACTTCGCCAACAAGGATGAGCTTTTTGCGGAGTTCCTCCCGCGAGGGTTCACGGCGGAGCTCACGCGCCGGATTCGGACTCAGGTCGAGGCGCTGCGCTCGGAGTCCAATGTCTTCGCGCTGGATGCCGCTCACCCTTACCGGCGCGCCTCAGAGGAGCTCTTGGCGTTCACGATAGCGCATCGGGAGCGGGTCGTCTTTCTGTTCCTTCGGGCTCGGGGAACGAAGCACGAGGGTTTCTCGAGCGAAGTCGTGCGGCTCCTCGTCAACCTGGCACTCGAGCATACCCGTACCACGTACCCGGCCTTCCGGGTCACACCTGCGAGCAAGCGTGCACTGACGAGGATCTACAAGGCGTTCGTTACTACCCTCGGGACAATCCTGGCGGAAGAGCGTGGAGAGCACGCCGTGCGTGGGGCCGTCGCCCAGCAGGCCACCTATCACCTGTCGGGACTCAAGGCCCTTTTCCTCGCCGCCGAGACCAGGGAGGCATCACGATGACGTTGGCCAAGCGCGGCCCTCGAGGGCTGACCCAAACCCGTACCCGTTCACTCTTGAATAGCGTCGTCGAGCTGCCCGATCTCGCGAAGGCGATCCAGGCGCTCCCCGCGCAAAGCTTCGCCGCGCTGATTCGCAAGGTGGGCGTCGAGGACGCCGGTGAGCTCGTCGCCCGCGCGACGACCGAGCAGCTGGTGCATGCGTTCGACGCAGATCTGTTCGTGAATGCCCGCGCCGGCGAGCGCGAAGCTCTCGACATCGGACGCTTCGTCGTTTGGCTCGAAGTGCTGCTCGAGGCCGGGGACGAGGTCGCCGCAGATCGCATCGCCGAGTTGGACGAAGATTTCGTGGCCCACGCATTGGGTGGCATGCTCCTGGTCATCGAGGAGGACGTGCTGCGCGAGCGTCTCGACGAGGCCGACGAGGACGAAGCCAGGGTGGTTGACAAGTCGCTCGAGAGCGCGCTCACGGAGGACATCGACGGCTACATCCTCGTCGCAAAGCAGCACGACGGGTGGGACGCCGTCTTCGCATTGCTACTCGCGCTCGACCAGAACCATCGTGCGCTGCTCGTTCGCCTCCTGGATCGGCTGGCCCGGGTGGGGAGCGCCTACCTCGACGACCTCGAGAAACTCTCGAGCGTGCTCTCGGAGGACGAGTCGCTCGCGGAGGACGCGGAGGCCGCGAGAGAGGAGCGTCGCAGCAGGCAGGGATACGTAGAGGCACGAGCAGCGCGTGCCTTCTTGTCGCTCGCGCGGAAGCCACCTACGGCCGAGGGACGCCCGCTCGACCGGGACCCACTCACCCAGGCATACTTCCGCGATGTCGAGCGCGGCCGTCCGACGGCCGCCGCCGGCTTGGCCTCGCACACTGCGGTGCAGTCTTTACCGCCGGCCATTTGTCGGGCGTTGGACGCTGTGGGGGCAAGCGGTGCCAGGCCGGCGCTTACGGGCGCGTCAGCCCAGACGACTACCGTCGACGTATTCACAGAAGCGCTGCGCGAGCTCAATCGGGATGCTCCGATTAGCTTCAATGAGCGGATGGAGGAGCTCGCCTACCTCGCGAACGTGCTGGTCGCAGGTCACGACCGGAACGGCGCCCGCCTTCGCACCCAGGAAGCAGCGGACGCCGCGATCGCGACCGTGTGCTACGGGGCGGTGATCGAGATCAGAGCGCAGCGGTCGAAGCAAACGCGCCGGGTTCCACCATCCGTCCCTGAGTTCATCGCGGTGCTCCGCGAGCGCAGCGCAGACATCCTGTTCCGCGTCGGAAGCAGTGCGCACTCTGCCAACGCGGCGCCTGGCGCGACATCCGCCCGAAGGAGCGGTTTGCTCTACTCGCCCCAAGAATTGGAACTCGCGATGGGGGGAGCCCATGTCCCGCTCACCTCGCACTGAAGAGGCGGTCTCGCGGTGCACGAAGCTCGAGACGCTCAAGTTGTCGAACTGGGCGGCTATCCCGACCGGAGGCGGGGCAAAGCGGAGCCGGATACCGCACCCCCGAACTCCGGGGCGCCTGCTTCACGGCTCAGAGCTGTCGTCCTTGTCCTTGTCCTCGTCCTCGTCCTTGCTGGAAGCGCCTTTTCGCTTCGGGCGCTTCGCGTACCCCGCCGCGATCTCCCCGGCTCGCTGCCGAAGGGCGGGTTGCAGGCGTGCGATCAGCTCCGCGTGGTCAGCTGCCAAATTCTGACGCTCCAGCGGGTCGGCGACGAGATCGAACACGGAAATCGCGCCGCGATATTCGATCAGTTTGTAGTTCTTGTAGATCGCACCCCGCCAGGCGGCCTGCTCCAAGTAAAGGGCGCGCTCTTCGAGCTCGGAGGCGAGCTCGGGACTTTCGAACAAGGGCACCAGCGATGCTCCTTCGTACGAGGCCGGCGCTTCGAGCCCGGCGAGGTCGAGGATGGTCGCGGCAACGTCGATACTAGAATCCACGGGAACTCCAACCTGCCCGCGTTTCACGCCGGGGCCCGCGATGATGAGCGGAACATGGACGTGATCCTCCATCAGGTTCTTGCCCCGCTCGCGTTCGCCTTGGCGCAGCCCGGCACCGTGATCCGACTGCACGATCCAATAGGTTGGGCGCTGGTCACCTAGGTGCTGCGCCATCATTTCTTCGATCTTCGGTAGCCAGCGATCGGTAGCGGCGACGGCACTGTCGTAAAGGTCCTCCCAACCGTCGCCGAAATCGTACTCGGGACTGTTCACGAAGCGCCCCCGGAATCGATGGGGTTGCAGAAAGTGCATCCAGACGAAGACGGGCTGCCCCGTTCGCTTGGCCTGCTGCAGGTGATCCTCGAGCTGTGCGAAGCGCTCTTCCAGCGGGATGTGTGGGATGGTCTTAGCTTTGCGAATCTCGGCGGTCGTGGCTCGGCGCAGCCAAGTGTCAATGGCGTAGTCAGCGGGTCGGAACTTGCGCGAAGCGGTTAGTTCGAACACCCCTTTGACGAGGACGTGGTAGCTGCGCTGCTTGAGCATCCGTGTCAACGATTCGCGTTGATAAGTTCGTGGCGGACGATGTTTGCCAAACGCCGGCGCTTTTCGCCCGAACAGCATGCTCGACATGAAGATGCGTGTTTGCGGATAGTAGCTGTACGCCCTGTCGAAGCGCAGGCCATGCTGGGCAAGACGATCGATATTGGGCGTCGTCGGGTGACGTTCGTAGCCATACGCGCCCACGTGCTCCGGTGTCAGGTTGTCCACGGAAAACACCACGATATTCGGCGCCGCCTCGATCGAGCGCCGTGCCCGACGCTTGGAGAAACCCTTGTTCTGCCGCCACCGGTCCGGAACGCGATCGAGCGCCATGACCTCGACACCATCGCAGGTGTCCAGCTCGACTCGCCGGGTCAGGTAACGAGACCCCGGCGTGCCAGCCCAGATCACCCACGCGACGCTCTCGGAACGCGCCAAGAATACTGCGGCGCCCGCGGACCAGGCAACAGCCGCGCCCGTGAGCACGAGCCAGCGCGAGCGGCGAGGCGGCGCGACTGCGGCCAGCGCTTGCCCAACTCCCAGGAGTGCGCTCAACCCCGCCCACACCATCAGACAGGCGTGCAGCGCCTCGTACTCGTTGGGCAAGACGATCGAGCTAGCCACCAGGCAAGCTAACGATAGCGCCATCAGCAACGCTGCCAGCGCGGAACGTAGGCGCTTCGACTTAGGCACCCAAACCGCGAGCAACGATGCTCCTACGCTGGCGACACACAGGACGAGGCTCGCACCAGCAACGAATACGAGTCTGAGCGGATGGTCCAACATTTGAGGACCCGAGAAAGAGAAATGCGCTATGTACAGCGAGTAGGGGGCACCGAGCAGCAGGTCACCCAGCAAGAACCACCAGCGCCGCGCCCGACGCCCGTCGAGCCAGCGATAACAACTACCTACGAGGAACAAGACGAACGCTGCCAGCGCGCAATACGGGAGCAGATTCCCCGCGAGCGTCAGCGGCAGAATTACATAGACGGACCAACGTGGTAGCGAGTCGAGCAACACGTCCGCAACCAGCGCCGCCTCCACAACGGCAAGCCACGAGCACGCACCGAGCGCCGCGAGCCCCCAGCGCCAGCCCTGCGCCGCAACAAGACCCGTTGAGCCTGCCGCCGCTCTTCGCCTCGCCGCCTCCGCGGCCGCCGCCTTCGCCGCCTCTGCGGCCGCCGCCGCCGCCGCCTCTGCGGCCGCCGCCGCCGCCGCCTCTGCCTCTGCCTCTGCCTCTGCCTCTGCCGCCGCCGCCTCCGCGGCCGCCGCCTTCGCCTCTGCCTCCTTGTCGCTCATCCGGCGTGCTTATCATGCTGCAGCGGCTCGTTCCCAGCTGGGCACCACAAAGATCTCGGCTGCTCGAACTTGTCAGCGCTCAACCCGACATCGAGTCTCCGTCCGTGAGGGGCCGCCCCCGCCGAATCCGCAGCGGGTCGGGCTGCCACTGGCGGCGCAGGACTCCCCCGGCACGCCATAAGCACGGCATGACGCTTCGCACCCCGGACCGTGCTTGTCGCAGTAGGCGGCTTGGCTCGCACTCGTCCTGGCCCCATAGCGCGAATGGGTGCACGGTTCTCCCGTCGGTACACTCCCCACCAACAGACTGCGACAAGGGCCAGCTGTCTCGGGCCGTGCGTCGAAGCTACAGTCATCCCCCTGGCGGATCGTGAGACACGCTACTGCATTGCCAACGTCGAGGGCGCTGCGGCCCGCGGCTACCGATCGGATCGCTGGACCGCACGGCGACGGGAAACTCGGCGCACAGCTTCTCGATGCTCGAGACGTCGGGCACGATAGCGGGTTCCTCCATCGCATCGTCACTGCTGATATGCTCCGCCCTGTCAAACCGGTGAACGCCAATGTCGTGAGCGCCAGCGTCAGCGTCGCGAGGCGGTAGCTGCCCGACCATAGCCGCGACGTCGCAAGCTCGGCGTGTGCCGGCTCCCCTGCTTCGTACCTCCTCCATCCATCCCGCAGCGCGAAAGCTACCGCAAATGCTGCAAATGCTGCACTGAATCAAACCCTCGGCAACCGGCGGTGGGTGACGAGCCTCTTCGAACGATCCAGTGGAACGGGGCTCGTAAGAGCCGCCCCGTCACGGAAGCCCGCCGCGGCGCAGCCAAGTTCGTCGATGGGTGACCAGGTAGGAGGCGTGATCAACGGCGTCGGCGAAAGCGCCCCGAGATGCGCTCGAGGATGAACTCCCGTCCGAAGTCTTGCTCAGCGGCCAGCGCATTGTGGGCCTGGCAGTACATCCTGAGGTTTCGCACAGTCTCGGGGCCGCCCAGCGCGTGGGCGAGTTCGTGGTGGAGCTCAAGAAACCGTGTTTCGCGACAGCGCTGCCCGAACTCATCGACAAAGGCACATTGCAGCCCATCCCGCTCGCGCACCTCACGTCGCACCGAAGCCGCCCCGCGCTGGCGCGGAAGCTGGGTACGCGTCTTGCTTCGCTCCACACCACGCGGAGTGTCAGACGCTGCGGCCGACAAGCTGGACGCTGATGTCGCAGGCTCGGCGGACTCCGTGCGCGTCGCGGGCTCAGCGGCCTCGGAGAGCGTCGCGGCGGATTCGGACGGCGTGTGCTCTACCGACGCTTTCGCGCGTGGTGCGCCGTACTTGCGCTTCTCGATCCGCTCGACCAGTAGACGGAGCGCTCGCAGGTGCACCTCTTCGAGCGAGCGGTTCGGAACGGCATGCGATAGCAAGTCGCGCGCGCGTTCGAGCAGATCGACGTACTCTTGGGACGCGGTGAACTCCACTCTGTAACGCTCGTGCGTCGCCGCCGGCTCGCTGAGCGGAGCGGCGGGAGTACTGCGGACTTGCCCTGATGGATCGCTGCGCTCCGATTCTGGAGCCGCCGCCGGCTCGCTGGGTGCCCGCGCGGGGGCCACATCAGCGCCGTCGACCCAATCTTTCGGGCTGTCGCCCGGTGCGAGCTCGCGCCCAGCAGACGCGAGGGATTCGACGAAGTTTCGCCAACCCGGCGCGCGGGGGAGGGGGATGCCCACGACTTCAGGGCCTAGCGGCTCGATGCGATCGCGAACCGTCGGTTGAGGATCGAGCTTGCGAACGATCCGAAGCACCTCCTGCTTGGTCCGGTGTTTCGCGAGGGCCAACAGTTCGAGGTGGTTCTCGTCGGTGAGGTGCGGTGCCAGCAGTGTGAGCGCCGTGAGGTGCAGCTCGCCGTCGGCGACCCGCTGAAAGATGACGGGGAACCGTCGCGCCACGCGCACTGCGCGGACACGCCGGAAGGCGGCGTCCTCACTCATGCGCAATTCGTACACACAATAGTTGTAGAGGCTGGAACATGCCCGAAGGCGATGGATACCGCG
>JAICQQ010000091.1 GCA_025937785.1 Polyangiaceae bacterium | reverse complement strand
GACATCGTGCTGTTCCCGGCGATGCGGCTGCCGCTGCACGTGTTCGAGCCTCGCTACCGGCGCATGGTCGCAGACGCGTTGAAAGGCGATCGTCTGATCGCCGTGCCCCGTCTCAAGCCCGGGTTCGCCGACGACTATTACGACAGCCCCGCCATCTTCGAAGTTTGCGGCGTGGGGCGCATCACCAAACACCGAGTGCTCGCCGACGGCCGCTACGACATCGTGGTCGAAGGCATCGCTCGCGCGCGCCTCGAAGAGGAATCGACCGAAACCCCTTATCGCATTGCCTCCGCGCGTCGCCTCGAAGAAAAGGTCGGCGCCGACACCGTCACCGTCAACGCCGTCAAGCACGAAGTCTGGCACCTGCTTCGCCAGCTCTTGCCCTACCTCCCCGAACCCGACGCGAAGCTCGAGTCCCTGTCCGCCGAGCCCGGTACCGTGGGCGAATCCGCCGATGCCCTAGCCAGCGTCCTCGTCAGCGACCCCGACCTGCGCCAACGCCTGCTCGAAGAGCTCGACCCCGCCGAGCGCCTCGCGCAGCTGATCCCCCGTCTGCACGAGCTCCTGCGCCTCGCCGGCGCCGAAACGGCGCTGCCGGGATCGATGAATTAAGAGCCCATCGCGTACCGGGATACCGGGATCGCCTCTTATGCCTAACGCGGGCGTACGGCGAGCCACGCGTCGAAGCAGGCGCTGCGGCACACCAGCTGGATTTCGCTGAAGCCGGCTTGCTCGAGGAGCGCGATGTTCTCTCGGTCGGTGAGGGGGATCAGGGTGCCTTCGATGCTGCGCGCTTTCAGGGCGATCTCCTGTTCGCTCAGGCCTTGGCGCCGCTTGAAGGCGTAGTGCTGGCGCTGGCAGCGCGCTTCGTGGTCAGGATCGTCGCGCACGACTTTTTCAGCGAGCACGAAGCCGCCACCCGGACAGAGCGCAGCATAGATGCGGCGCAGTACGTCGAGCCGATCGCCGGGAGGAAGAAACATGAGGGTGTAGCAGGCGCAGGCGAACTCCAGGCGCGGTAGCGTGAGCTCGCGCACGTCGCCGCAGCGATACTGGGGGCGCTGCGGCGCGAGGCGCTTGGCGGCGGCAATCATGCTGGGCTCGATGTCGACGCCCACGACTTCGACGCCGCGGAACTGGTTGGCCAGGCGTGCGGTGAGCGTCCCGGTGGAACATCCGAGGTCGCAGGCGCGCTTGCCAGGCCCCAGGAACCCTTGCGCGAGATCGAGGATGGTTTCGTGCACCAGGTCGTAACCGGGGACCGACGCGCGGATATGTCGGTCGAAATGCCGCCAGACGTTGCCTCCGAAGCTCCAGCCGCTGGCCGGGACGGTGATGCCATGGCCGACGGAGAGTAGCTCGGTCTCGGCGCGGGGCGGCAGTGGGGCTTCGGTCATTCGGCGCGACCGTAGCTGGAGACGCTGGTCCTGTCACGAAGGGTGTTTGACGGCCGCCGACCCCGGTGGAAGACTCTTTGCCGCCGACACAGAGGCCACGAGTGCGCACGACGGGAGCGAGGGAAAACACAAGCTGGCTGGTGCTCGGGTCGTTGCTGTTCGGCTGCGGCGGTCCTCCGACCCCGGCCAAGCCTGCAGCGCCCGCGTTGCCCCCGGCGGCGCCCAGCGCGGATCCCAAGGCGCGCCCGGCGCCGCTGCAGAACGCTGAACGCGAGGTGCCACCGATCACGGGCAACGCTGTCACCTACGTGTTCCCCGATCCGGCTCGCAAGGCACGCCTGACGAAAGGGGTGTCGGATTTGCAGGCCTGGTTGGAGCAGCGCGGGCGCGAGCTGAATGCGGCGGGCCTGTTCGTGGGCGTGGTGGTGGACGACGAGCTGGTAGCGAGCGCGAGCTACGGCTTTCGTGACGCTCCGGCGGACGCGCCCGTGGACCAGGACAGCGTATTTCGCATCGGTTCCATCACCAAGCCCATCACGACCATGGCGGTGCTCGAACTCAGGGACGCGGGCAAACTCCAGCTCGATGCGCCGGTGGCCAGCTATTTGCCTGAAATCTCCCGGATCCGAACGCTGACCCGCGACTCGCCTCCCATCACCCTTCGGCATTTGTTGACCCACAGCTCCGGCTTGCCGCGCGAAGCCGGGACGGCGGACGACTCGGGCGGCCGAGGCACCAGCGAGAGCGGGCTCTTGAAGTCGCTCGCGGGCCTCGCGCTCGAATTCGAGCCCGGGAGCCGCTACCAGTACTCGAATCTCGGGTTCACCCTGCTGGGGATCGTGATCGCGCGGGTGTCGGGGGTTCCCTACCGACAGTATTTGCAAGAGCACGTGTTCGGGCCCCTGGGCCTCGCCTCGGCGACCTGGGATGCGGCGAGCGTGCCGCCGGGGCGGCTGGCGCGCCCGCACAAGCTCGACGGCAGCAAGACCTTCCAGGTCGATCCCAAGGAAGAGGTGTTCGGGGTACGCGAGTCGGGCGGCGGGCTCTACATCTCCGGGCGCGACTTCGGGCGCTTTCTGGCCTGGCAGCTCGGGGCGCAACCTCCTGGACAGGACACGCCGGAAGTGGGCCTCGCGCGCGCGAGCCGGCGCGAAGCGCAGCAGCCGGGCCGCTTCACCGGATTCAGCGTGCAGCCGCCGCGCGCGGGGGCGCCGTGGGTGGCGAACGCGGAAGCTTCCGCCGTCGGCTTGTCGTGGCATGGCTACAGCAACTGTGATTACGACTACGTCGTGTTCCACAACGGCCTGGTGCACACGTACGCGACGGACTCCGCGTTCTTGCCGCGCTTTGGCGTGGGGGTGTTCGCGTTTGCGAATTCAGCGGCTGATGTCGGGCGCCTGCGACGCGAGCTGCTCGACAAACTCAAGCAAACCGGTGCCCTGGCGCCGCGCGAGCAGCGTCCGCTCGAAACCTCCAAGTTGGACCGCGCGCTCGCGCAGCTGCTCGAGGTCTACGACACCTGGGACGAGGACAAGTACCAGGCGATGTTGAGCGAGCAACACAAACGCAACATCACCCAAGAGCGCGAGCAGCAAGAGTTGAGCGAGTACCGCGAGCTGCACGGCACGTGTCGATCGGGGCGTATGTTGCACTACACTAGCCAGAACGTGGCGCGTTATCTCCTGGATTGCGACCGGGCGCGTCTCGAAATGGCTCTCTACTTGAACCCCGAGAGCGCGTTGATCGATGGCTTCGTAGGCTACTCGAGCGGCGTCGAGGCTCCGCCGGAGGTGTCGCGCGCCGCGAAGAAGGCCCTCGGCCTCTTGAACGTTTGGAACCAAAAGGCGTTCGAGCAGCTGGTCACCCGCAAGATCGACTCCGGTGGCGCGCGCGCGCTGTCGGAACAACTAAAGTCCGTCGCTCCCTGCGCCCTCGGCGAGCTCCTGGAGCGGGACGGGAACCGCTGGCACCGCTTTCGCGCGACCTGCAACAGCGGACCTCCCCGCATCCTAGCGCTGCACCTCGACGCCGATAGCAGGCATGTCGACGGCTTGACGCTGACGCCGGTCAGCGGGGGCGCTTGTGCCGAGAAGTAGCGAAGCGAGCGGCGCGGATCAGCCTGCGCGGATCAGCCCGCAGGCGCAGCGTGCACGCGCAGCAGGCTCTCTTCGGCAGGCACGCCGAGCCTGAGGGGGAAGCCGTAGTGTCCGGTACCGCGGTGCACGTACAAGCGATCGGTGCCGCGCGCCCAGAGGCCGTGGTCCGGGATCTTCGCGAACAGGCGCAGCATCGTCCAGGGCAGGCCCAGGCTCACGAGGCCGACCTGACCGCCGTGCGTGTGACCGCTCACCACCAGATCCGCTTCACCGGCGGGTAGGTGCTGGAAGGCGCCCGGGTCGTGCAGCAGCGCGATGCGCAGCGTGCCCGGCAGCCGGGGGTGCGCTTCGCAGCACGCCTGCATGCGTCGCGCGCGCTCGCGATAGCTGAAATCGAATCCCACGATCTGAACCGGGCCGGCGGCGGTCTGGACCACGCTGGCGGCGTCCACCAGTAGCTCGGCTCCCACGCTCGTCAGAGCGCGACGCACGGTTTCTGGCGCTTCGTGGTCGTGGTTGCCGAAACACGCGAACACGCGGCCCTCGAGCGCCTTCAGCGGGGCCAGGGCGCGAGCCAGGATCGCCGGATCCTTCTGCGACTCCATCGTTAGAAAATCCCCGGTGAGCAGCACCAGGTCAGGCTCGCGGCGCACGGCGCGTTCGCAGATGGCTCGCAGGCGGGCCTCTGACATGAACGGACCCAGGTGCGGGTCGGTGATCTGCACCAGATGCAACGGACGCGCCACGCGCTCGCGACGATCGCGGTGACGCTGCACCCCGTCGATGACTTCGCCGTCCGCCACTGTGATGTCGACTTCTTCCGTCTTGGTCGTGAACGATTGGACCAAGCCGAGCAGCGCCGCCAGATAGGGCGCCCAAGGCGCCCAGGGCTCGAACCCCACCGCGCCAGCGATGGCCCACGGCAGCGCGAGCAGCGTGCCCGCGGACATGAACGCCGACGGAATGCTCACGAGCGCTCGATACCACAGGGGTCGCATACGCGGCGCGACCAGCGCCAGCGAATGCACGAACACGGCGGCGTGCAGGTAGTAGAAGGCGGGCGCGAGCGGCGCGAGCTGCCGGACCATGCTGGAAGCCAGAAGCACGTAGATGCCGAGCGAGACGGCGCGGAACATCATGTAGCTTCGAGAGCGGCGGCTGGCGATCGCGACCACGCACGCCCACGCGGCGAGGGACCCGAGGAGAAACTCGTTCACGGTCGGACAATCTGGTGCCGGCGGCGGCAATCGCAACCGGCGCGCGCGGATCCGAACGATTTGACGGCGTTACGGCGTGGGCGAGCCTGTGCTAACTTCCCGGCGCGATGGCAGCCCCGAGCGTGCATCCACGGAGGTTCTAGTGTGGGCGAGCGACGTAGAACCGCTGCCGGGGCGGGCGGGGGTCCGCCTGAGCCTGCGCGATCACGGCCAACGCATCAGCTACGCTGAGTTCCTGGACGGGTTGGCGACGGACGCGAGCGCGCTGAGTGCCTGGGCAGAGTCGTTGGCGCGCCTACCATTTGCCGCCTTCTTTTGGGAGACCCGGCCGGTGTGCGCTCGCACCTTTGGCGAGCCGTTCGAATGCGTGGTCCTGCCGGCGCCCGCGTTGGAGCGCGCGTCGCCCGATGCTGAGAGCTTCGCCGAGCACTTCAGCACGTCTCGCTCGGTGGTCGGCTTCGAGAACTTGGGCGGCGACGCCAGCTTGATCGTGCCGTGTCCGCGCGCTGAGCCCGGAGCGTATGCGCACCTCGCGGCCTTTTTGCGCGGGGCACCCCCCGACCAGCGCGAGGCGTTGCTGCGGGAGGTCGGGCTGCGAACGCGTCAGCTCATCGGCGCGGCGCCGCTCTGGCTCAGCACGTCGGGGCTGGGTGTCGCATGGGTGCACGTCCGTATTGACTCGCGCCCAAAATACTACCAGTACACGCCCTATCGGCGGCACCCGCCCGCGGTGCCGGGAGACTCTGCTTGATGTCAAGATGGATCGTTGGGTGGTGTTTCTGCGGACTCAGCGCTGCCTTGACCGCATGCGGCGGAGAGAAGGCGACGACCGAGCTCAGCGGGCTCCGGATCGACGACGTCTCCGGACGGCGGGCGGTGGTGCGCTTCGAAACGTCGCTGCCGACGACGGGCGAAGTGCAGTTCGGAACGTCCGCAGGTAAGCTCGATCGCAGCGCTCGCGACGTTGCCATGGACCCCGGTGAGCTCTCGTTCACGCACGAAGTGCCGCTCGAAGACCTGCAGCCGGACACCCAGTACACCTGGCGCGCGCGGGCCGTGGATCGCGACAACGCCGTGGTGCTGACCGATCTGGATGCGTTCACGACACGCGACGAGGAGCCCGAAGCCAAAGGCGACAACGTGGCGCTCGCCAGCGCCGGCGCCAAGGTCTTCGAGGTTTCGAGCAACTGGGGTGGTGGCAACAACGACTCCACCTACGGCGCCGATAACGCCTTCGACGGGAAGATGGCCTCCGAGTGGGCGAGCGACGGCGATGGCGACCAAGCCTGGATCGAGCTCGAGTTCGGCAGCGTGCGCCGCATCACCGGCTTCGCGTTCCGGAGCCGCCACATGAGCAACGGCAGCTCGACCATCCGTAGAGTCGAGCTCGCTTTCGACGGCGACACCGAGCGCGGACCCTTCGACGTGCCCGACGCTACCGAGCGTTATCTGTTTCCGATCGACCCCCCGGTAGAGGCGTCGCGCGTGCGGATCAAGGCGGTGGAGACGACGGGCGGAAATACCGGCGCGCGCGAGGTCGAGTTCTACGAATGAAGGATCGTTCGACAGCCTTCGTCCGTGGAAACGCCCGTGATTGCGCTGCGAGCGATCCGCACCAAGTGCGAACGGCCGGCAGCTCGAGTCTCGACGCACACGAGCCAGTGGCGACTCAGCGCTCCCCCAACGCGAGCCGCTCGTCCAGATCGACGAACGCGTGGGCCAACAACGGCTCGCCCTCGAAGGCCTGTCCGAGCGCGACGCGGACGGCGTCCGGCAACCGAGCCGGCTGATCCGTGTAGCGCCCCGCGAGCTCCGCATCGGAGTACTGCTCGCGCTCGATCTGCTCTCTTGTCATTTCTGGAATCGCTTCGACTTCCGGTGCCTTGGAGCACCTGGAAGGCTGGATTCCAGCTAATTCAAGGTGGCCGTGGATCTGTGCGGCGGCTGCTTCGAATCGCGGGCTTGGATGCTGATGAGCACGCTGCGCCTCCCCGCCGTCGCGACCGACGGCACACGCCCGCTGCCCCGCCGCAAGGCAATGCCTGCTAGCAACGCGACGCGGTCGGCGTGGTTGGGGAGGTGCCCGGATCTCATCAAGTCGACCCTAGTCGCTCGGGTGGGGTGGGTTTGGCCTGGCTGGCTTGCCGGGTGATCACACACCTAGGCGAACTTTGCGCCAGACGTACACAATAGCTGGAGCGCGTCGCCGGGTCAACTGCGACGAAGCATCCAGGGTATTCTGATCGGGATGCGGGTTGCGATAGTTCCTGGGGTCGATGCGGCGGGCCCCGAGCAGTCGATGGCTCGAGAGGCCACCGACGGCCTTGCAGCACATGTCCGCGACGAGGACCTCCGGCAGCGGCTCGCCGTCGTGCCGGAGAAACTAACGGCCGCCGAAGCGATCGGAACCGTGCTCGAGATCGGGTCACCGCTCGATTCACACACGATTCTGCTTCGGCTGGGGGCCTACGAAGTGCTCGACGAGGACACCGCGTCGCTCTTGAATCCTCAGTTCGACGCGGCAGAAGCCGAGGTGGCGGAGCAGGTCACCGAATTCTTGCGCCACGCGGAGGCGTTGGCCGGTCGCGGGGAGTTGGAAGCAGCTAGCAACCACTACCGGGCGGCGGACGCGTTCTTGCGCCACGAGGTCAGCGAGCGGCGCGCACGCCTGCTCGGGGCTCTAGCCGAGGTCGAGGGGCGTGCTGGCAACACCCAGGAATCGACGAGGTTTTACGACGAGGCGCTGGCGATTCTGCCGCACGATCCCGCCTTGTTGGAACAGCGCGCTAGCATCGCCAGCCGAAGCGGGGAGAGCGCGGTGGCGGCGGCGATGCATCATCGACTGTTGGCGCAGGTGCCCGTCGCTTCCGAGCAGCGCGTCACGCTGTGCGACACGATCGCCAGTGAGTCACTCAGCGCTGCGCGGCAGGCGCTGGAACACGCGCTCAGTGTCAAGCGGGGCGATCGGCGGCTGCTGCAGCGGCTCGAGCGCGTGCTCGAAGCTTCCGAGGACTGGGCTGGCGCTGTCGGCGTCGCCGTCGAACTGGCGGAGGGCATCCCGTCGAAGAAGGCACGGGCGCGCGCGCTGGTGACAGCGGCCCGCTTGTGCAACGACAAGACCAAGAACACCGCGCGTGCGGTGGCGATTTACGAAGCCGCCATCGAAGACGACCCGGAGGTATCGGGTGGCTTTGCCGCGATCGAATCGGCGCTGTTGCGCGCCGGGGATCACGAGGGGCTGGCCTCGGCCTACGAGCGGCAGATAGCCCGCCTGGGAGACGCAGAGCTGTCGGGCCTGTTGCTGCGCAAGCTCGCCGAGCTCTATTGGCAAACGCTCGAGGACAACGACAGGGCCATCCATGCGCTGGAGCGTTTGATCGATCGACTGCCGAGCGATCCGGACGCGCGCTGTGCGCTCGCCAAGATCCTGGAAGAAGAGGGCAACGATTACGGGGCGATCCATTCGCTGGAGATAGCCGCGACGCTCGCGCCACGGTCCACGGAGATCTACCGGCGCCTGCACCAGCTGGTGTCGCGCAGCTCGAACGTCGATCGCGTCTTCCTCACCGGATCGGTGCTGGTGGCGCTGGGCGAGGCGGAGATCAACGAACAGCTGAGCTACACACAGCACGCGCCCGAGGGCTTGTTGCGCCCGAGTCGCAGCTTCGACAGCGGCACCTGGGCCAAGCTGCTGCCGAAACACCATGTCTCCGAGATCGACCCCGTGATGGCGGTGGTGGAACCTGTCGCCATGGCCTACTGGTTCGAGAGCCAGGCCCCGCGCCTCAAGAACTTGATGCCGAGCGAGAAGAGCCGTGTGAACTCCAAGCAGAGCACCTTGAGCGCCGTGCGCTGCTTCGCTTGGGCGAGCCAGCTGCTCGGCGTGGAAGAGCCCGCGTTCTACGTGGAACAGGACAACGGGCGCATCAGCGCGGCCACGCTGCCCACGGCAGAGCCCGCGTTGCTGCTCGGCCGCAACGTGCTCTCCGGTCGCTCTGTCGTCGAGCTTTCGTTCATCGCGGTGCACCATCTGGCGTACTCGCGGGGACCGTGGCGTTTGCTGGCATTTTGGACAGACGCGGTGCGTTTGCAGACGTTGCTGCACGCCGCCGTGGCACTGGCTAAGCCCGAGCTCGAGCTGGAGCTCGGCGAGTTCGGGGATACGCTGAAGCGCGTGCTGTCGGATCGCATGGATCCCGAAGCGAAGCGGGAGCTCGCCGTCGCCGTGGACGCCATGCTCGGGTGCGGCAAGCAACTCGACATGGTGCGCTGGGCTCGCTCGGTGGAAGAAGCCGCCTGTCGTGCGGCGCTCCTGGCGAGCGGCGACGTCACGGTGGCCGGCTCGGTGCTGGCCGTGGCGGGCGCGCCCGTGGGCGGTCAGTCCGCTGCGGATCGCGCGCGGGACTTGCTGCCCTTCACCGTGTCCCGCGAATTCGCCGCGCTACGCAAGCAGTTCGGCATCGCGGTGAAATGACGCTGAGGCGCCGCGGGCTCCGCCTCAGGGGACCGCGGGGCGGCGAGCACCCATGCGGGGTGTGCGGTGGAACGCTGCACGCTCCGCGCGTGCGCCAGTGAATCCGCGCCGAAGACCCGCGCGCAGCCGTTTCATGGAAGGAACGGCGCGCACAGGTGCGCGTAGACGCTCGTGTGCTCGTGGCGGGCGATGTAGCCTTCGTCGAGCGGTGCCAGATCGGCGACCGAGGCGTACCAGTGGAGCACGTGGGCGCTCGGGGGGATGAGCTCCGCCGTCGTGCTGGCGACGTCCACGCGTTCGTAAAAGTAGTGCTTCGAGAGGATCGGGCCGAGCGGATAGAAGTACTCGGGAGCGTACTTTCGGACCTGCGGTTCGCTCTCGGGCGCTGTCTCGAGTAGATGCTGCAGCAGGTGGGTGCCCAGGCGATAGCGGCGCGTCCACTCGCGCTCCGGCAGCGCCGCCATTTCTGCGAACGCGCGTGCCAGGAAGGGGTGCCGGGGAGCGAACCCGAGCACCGCGTTGTTCGCGGCGCGGTCGTACCAGCCCAGCTGAGCTCGATGCAGTCGGTAGCCCTGCTTCCAGTGACCCGCGGCGAGCCGGAGCCCCGAGAGCAGCGGCCCGAGGGTCCAGTAGTACGGCCGGCGCTTGTTCAGGCGCGGCGTGGACCAAAGAATGTGCTCCAGCCCGCAAAACGCGCTGTCCTGTCGCAGCGCATCCAGGTTCTGTAGCGTCAGGGTATCCGTATCCAGATAAATACCTCCTTCGAGATACAGGATGAGCAGCCGCACCACGTTCGAACGGGCTGCGGGTGCCGTGAGCACGCGCCAGATGCTCTCGAGCGCACGCGGGGCCGCCGCCGCCGCGAGAGCCTCGCTGAGCAAAGCATCGACGTCGAGCGGGACGAGTTCCACGCCTGCGGTGCCGAGGGAGTCGACGCGGGCATCGAGGCGCAGACGCGCGTCGTGCCACAACTTTACGGTTGCGCTGGGGTTCTTGGCGCGTGCCGACTTCAGCGCGAGCATGGCGAAGCAGGGGAGCTGCTCGCCGAACCACACGAAGTGGAGGCGGTTGGGGATCGACTCCGAAGCTGCCATGGGATCAGGGGTCCCACGATAGCCCTGCGCGGAACCCGCCGCGAATGAAATGGGCTGCGGGTCGTCCGCCGCTTTCCACGTAGTACTCATAGGCGACCGAAACACCCGCCCAGGGGATGACGCCGGTGGTGTAGAGCGCGCTGAGACCCACCGTGGTGCCGAGCCGCGCGCCATAGCTGACGCGAAGGTCGTCCGTCTGGAACAGGGCCACCGGGGCGAGCTCGATGTCGTAGTGCCAGGAGACGTCCCGCAGGCGCGCGACCACCGGCGCCGCGGTGAAGTAGTTGACCACGAGACCGGTGGTCTCGTCGCCGGGACGAATCAGTGCGCCGCCGCCAAACTCGCCGCCTGCGAGCAAGGTCCAGCTCCCCGCGAACCCGTAAGCCGGCATCACCCTGCCGAAACCGCCCGCGCCCAGGGTCCAGTCCCCGGCGGTTTGCCGCAGGATGGCGACGCCTCCGCTCTCGACGTTGAGCGTGAACCGATTGCGGTCGGTCTGGATGCCTTCGAACTCAGGATCCACCTCGATCCAGAAGGGGCACTCGCGCAGCGCGCCTTCGAGCCCGTGTTCGAGGGCGATCAGGCGCCGCTTGGCGGCGAGCGCGTCTTCCACGCGATCGGTGAGGGCGCGATCTGCCTGGTACAGCGTCAAGGGATCGCCGAGCTCGCGGCTCTCACGCTGGAGCTCCGCGAGCGCGATCTCACGTGAGCTCGGTAGCGTCGGACAAATGCTTTCGAGCAGCGACGGGTACATGTCGTCGAGCTGCACTCGGTCGACGACCCACCCCAGGGACTGTTCGGCCGACACCAGGCGCTCTACATCTGCGAGCAATCCTTGGGCCTGCCGCGCTGCCTGAGGCTCGGCGGCCGCGAGCTTCGTCACGAGGGCGCCGGCAAGAACCGCGCGCAGCAGTGGATTAGTGCGCACCGGCGTCGGGCACCGCAGCGCCGGGGGGGCATAGCACCCGGCGAAACGTGAGGTTGAGGCGCTCGCCCGCCACGCCGCGCTGGCGAGGCACCGAGTGCCGATAGTGGTGTTGGGTGCTGCCGCCCATGAACAGCACGGAGCCGTCGGTCAAGCGCCATTCGCGGGTGGCTTCCGCGGGTAGGTGCCGCTTGGGCTTCATCAGGAAACGTCGCGTGGCGCCCAGGGACAGCGAGAGCACCGGTGGATTCTGACCCAGCTCGGGTTCTGCGTCCGCGTGCCAGCCCATCGAGTCGTCACCGGTGCGATAGCGGTTCATGAGAACGTGATTGAAGCTCACCCCTGCGAACGTCTCGGCGAGCAGCCACACCTGGTTCAGGCAGGCGGGGCGCGTTGCGGGCGCCAGGGTGCGACCGGAGTATCGATACGGCATCTCGCCGGCCCAGGCGATGAGGCGCGGCTCGAGCACCTGTTTGCCGAAGAGCTGGATCGATCCTCGTTGCCACGCAATTTCGCCGAGCAGGCGCTGGAACAGCGTGTGCGCCGTGGCCCGATCGAGCCAGCTCGGTTGGTGGACGACCCAGCCGCCCCGCGCGAGCTCGATCGTTTGCTCGAGGAGTGGGTGGAGTGCCAGGCGGGGCTGCAAGGTGGCGTAACCATGCGACCGGAGCGTGGACTTGGCAATTGAAACGGCGGCTTTTCCGTGGCATGCGTCTTTCCTGGCTGGCCGGTGCAGCATGATCGATACCCGGAGCACCTCACTGAGCGCGTTAGGATCGGTCCTACGCGCCAGGCTCCTGTCTTGTGGCTTCAGCGTCCTCGCCTCGAGCTGCGCTTGCGACGAGCGTGCTCCCACGCTGCAGCCGCAGCCGAGCCAGCCTCGAACTCACGAGCCGAGTTCGAGCGCGCTCGCCGTGCGCGCCGAGCTCGCTTCGCCCACGGCTTTCGATCTCATCGCCAGCTTCGACGGCGCCAAGCTGGTGTGGGCCGCTCGCGGCGACAGCTTCGAGGTGCTCGAGCAACCGCTCGCAAAGGACGGCCGATTCAAGGGGGGCGCGGCCCGGCTCGCGGTCGGCGCTGCGCGCGGCCGCGCTACCGACTTGGTGGCCGCGCAACTCGATCGCGGTGTGGCCGTCGCGTGGGTCGAGCAGTTGGGGGACGAGGCCCGCGCGAGCGCCCTCCTGAGCGATGCGCGTGGCGCGAGTCAAATCGCGGATCTCGGGGCGGCCTGGCCCACGACAACGGTGCATCGAGGCAACCTGGCCCTCGCGGCCGCGCGCGACTACGCCTTGGTCTTCTTGCGGGGTACCGAAGAGCCGTGCTCGGAAGGGCAACGGCAGTGCTTCGGCTTCGGGCTCTACCGCCTCGAAGCCGAAGGCGCGCTGAACGCGCGGGGCTTGCCCTTGTCGGTGCCGGTGCCATGTTCCGAGTACTCCACCTTGCTCAGCATCGTCGAAGGCCGTTGGCACTACGCGGTCTGCACGCTAGCGGAGTCCTCGCCGGTCACGACGCTGTTCAACATTCAGTTCGAACCCGAGTACGCGGCGGCGGAGCAACTGCTCGCGGGCTGCCGTCCACTCGGTTTGTTCGAACACGAGCAAGACGTGTGGCTCAGCGCGGACTGCGCCGGCAGACGCAAAGTCATTCGAGGCAGCGGGGCGCAGCGCACGACCCACGACCTTTCGGGGCTCGTCTTCGATTGCGGTTCCGGGCAACCGCGGCTTCGCGCTGGCGACTTCGAGCTCGGGCTGGGGCCGCCGCGGGCGGGCGTGCACGCGCTGCTCGGACCGCCGTGGGTGCCGGCGCGAGCGCGCGCCGTTTGGACGGGGCAGGCGCTCGTGGTCGCGGCGGAACAGGGGGGCAGCGTGCGGCTGACCCGTTATGCCTGCGAGTGAGCTCGCCCGCGACCGGTCACTCGCACAGATCGCGGTGCAGCACCTGCTGGGCGTGCACGAACTCGGCGCGTTCCACCACGAATTGCATGTTGGTCTGCCGAGCCGTCTGTGAAACACCGATGATGTTGATCTTGGCTTGGGCAAGGCTGTTGGTGGCCACCGCGAGGATCCCGGGCTTGGCGATGTTGGAACCGATGGCGCAAACGATGGCGACCGGCTTTACGGTGACTTCCTCGAACTTCGCTCGCAGGTCTTCGATGAGCGCCTCGGTGACGTCCTGGTCCCACACGATCATCCCGATGGTGTTCGCGTTGGTCGCCTTGCTGATGTAGCTCACGTGGTGGTGCGCGAGGATCTCCATGATGCGCAGATCGAAGCCCACTTCGCCGACCATCTTGGTGTCGTGAATCTCGAGCGTGGACACGTTCTTGGTGCCGGTCACCACTTCGACCTTCGAGAACTCACACACGTAGTCCTTGGTGATCAGGGTGCCGTCGTGGTCCGGGTCGAAGGCGTTGCGCACGCGGATCGGGATGCCGTTGAGTTCCAGGGGCTTCGACGCCTTGGGGTGGATCGCTTCCATCCCGACGTCGGCGAGCTGATCGGCGACGTCGAAGTTGGTATTGCAGACGGGCTTGGCGCGATCGGGGCCGACGATGCCGGGGTCTGCCGATGAAAGATGGAACTCTTTGATGATGATGGCTTCGTGCGCCTTCACCTGCACGGCGATCTTCGAGAACGTCACCTCCGAGTAGCCCCGGTTGTATTCGCGCATGATGCCCTCGGTGCCTTTGGCATAGCCAGTGGCGAAGGTGATGGTCCGCTGGGGGTCTACCTTTTCGAAAGCGTCAGCGATGCGCTCGTCCAGGCTCAGCTCGCGGTCGTCGTCCCAACCCGAGAGATCGACGAAGGTGGAGTGATAGCCGCGATTCTGGAGGATGTTGGCGGCGTTGAAGGCGCTGTGCATTTCGCCGAGTGAGGCCAAGAGCTCGCGCGCGGCCGCCAGCACGCTCTCGCGCCGGAGGTAACCCGACGCCAGCACGCGCGCCATGCTGCGCAGGTACTCGTTGGCGCCCGCCACGCGTTCGCTGATGAAGGCGTCGGCAACCGCTAAATCGAGGCCCGCCGCGACGTAATCCTGGTTCAGGCGCCGCAGCTGGTCACCGAGCTCTTGCAGGGCTTGCTGATAGCGCCCGCGGTTCGCGAACTCGACGTACACGCCGGGTGCGCGCGTCTTCTTGTGCTCGAGCAACTTGTCGGTTACCCCCGCGTATGCCGAGACGACGTAGATCCGCCCATAGACTCGATCGGGGTCCTTCAGGACGACGTTTTCGAGCACCTCGGGGAACCGGGTCATGCTGGTTCCGCCAATCTTCTCAACGGTGGTGGTCTTCATCTCGGCGGCGCTTTAGCGCGCGCGGCAGCGGCGTTCAAGCGGTCGCGACGTTCGCGGCCTTGGTTCCAGCAGCACGCCCCAATTGGAGCCTTCTCGAGCGTCCAGGGGCCAGCGCCGGTTCGACTACGCCCGCGCTGGAACCCCGCCCGGGACCGCCGTCTCATCGGGGCGGATTGTCAAACAGCGGGGTTAACTTGGCCGCAGCCCGTGTCGTGATTCAGTTTGGAGGCTACCACGGTGTTCCAGGCACTCGGTGTGGACGAATCCCAGAGCTCGGATGTCATGACGGCCACGGTGCCCGACTGGGCGCTGGAGTTCGACCGCCCCGTCGCGCTGCACGACGAAGTGCACGCCGTTGGGGTGATGCTGTACGCCGCGCGCTGCGGCATCTCGGGTTTGGAGCTCGCGATGTGGTCGATTGAACAGTGCCTCGAGGCCGACGGCACCGAAGCGTTGATCGAGAAGATGGGCTGGTAAGCGCTAGGGTTGGCGAGCCACTACACCGACCTTCGCGCGATAGACCAGTTTGCCCAGGGTAGGGTCCTCGATGGCGAGGCTGTAGTTGTCGGGCACCTGCACCGTGAACTCGCGCTGCGCGTACAGAAACGGGCGGGCGCCCTTGCCACCCTTGGGCGAAACCAGCACGGTCGTGGGGTCCTGATCCTTGAGCACGACCGCCGCCCTGTACACCTCATCCAGGCGTGAGCCCTTGCGGCGGTAGATGACGAGCGTGACCGGGCCGCCTTCCACGCCCTGAAAACTCAGGACGTCGCCGCCGAACTTGTCGCGCTCTTTCTGTCGGCAGTCAGCGAACGCCTTGGGATCGCTAGCTGCGGGCGCTTCGGCCTCGCACTTCTGACGCACTGCTTCCTTGAGCGCCGACGCGCTGTCGTCGAGGAGAAAGTCGGTGTCGCCTTCCGTGATGATCTCACTGGCCGGTCGGGTCGGCGCGCTCGCTTGCGGTGCGGGCGCGGGTTCGGGCGTGGGCTCGGGTGCTGGGGGGGCGGGTTCGCTCGCTGCGGCAGTTTCGACCGGCGCGGGAGCTGAGACAGGTTCGGGGGCGGTGGCGACCGGGGTGGGCTCCGGCGCCGCTGCAGGCGGCGGGGGTTCGGAAGCGCATTGGGTGAGTAGCGCGAGCGCGAGGGCCCCGGCGATCGGTACGGCGAATCGCGCGGCGACGACCAAGCTTTGCGCCGCTTCGCGACGCGAACCCCCCTCGATGGCGTTTGACATAGCGAGGAATGACGATGGCGCTCCCGCTTGCACCCGTCAAGCGGTGTTCGGGCTTGAAGCTCGGGCCGGCCGACACTATCTCACCAGCGACGCGCAGCGACGCGCTCAGCTTCGTCGATCGCGCCCGTCGAGTGACCCATGCTACCGAGACTGGAACCCGAAGAGCGCTTGGCCAAGAACGACCGCCTGATCGTGATCGCGATCGGTAGCGTGATCTTCGGCGCCTTTGCGCTCGACGTGCTCTCGAATTTTTCTTGGATGAAGGCTGGGGCGTTCGTGATGCTCCTGGCGTGGTTCGGGCTCATCGTGGTGCACGAGCTCGGTCATGCCTTCATGGCCGCGGGGCTGGGGTGGCGGGTGTGTGGCATCGTGATCGGTGTCGGGGCGCCGGTGGCGCGCTTCAGGGCCTGGGGCGTCCCGGTCGAGATCAGCCGCTATCCCGTGGGAGGACATGTCGTCCCTGCTCCCACCTCACTCGCCGGCGCGCGTTGGAAAAGTACGCTGGTGTTCGCCGCCGGACCGGCGGCTGAGCTGCTGGTCGTCGCGCTGATCGTGCTCTTCGTTGGACGCGAACGGCTCGTGGCGCCGCCGAGCGACTTCATCACGCTGAGCGCGCAGGCGGTCGCCGTAGCGGCGCTGTTGGGAGCCGTATTCAATCTGATCCCGATCCCGACCCGTGAAGGGCAAGCCACCGACGGTTTGGGGATGATCCTCAGCTCCTCGTTGCCGGAGGAGGTGTTCGCGGAGCGCCTGGCGTTGCCCTATACGACTCAGGCCGAAAGCCTCCTGCTTTCCGGGCGGCGCGAACCAGCCGTGACGATTTTGCGGGAGGGAGCGGTTCGGCTGGGCGACCATCTGCCCGCGCAGGTGGCGCTGGCGGCGGCGCTGTTGGAAGCTGACGCGCCCGAGCAAGTGGTCGAGCTGCTCGATCCGCTGATCGCGCGCGACGACGTTCCACAGTCGCTGCAACCGCGCATTCTCGCGCTACTGGCCCATGCGTTGGTGCGATCCGGTACGGGTCGTTTGGAAGACGCCGAGGCGTACACCGCTCACGCCGAATCGCTCGCGCCCGGCAGCGTGGCCGTGCGCTTGGCGCGGGCGCGCGTGCTTCTGGAGCAAGGGCAATCGCACCCGGCCCTCACGCTGCTGCGCGGGCTGCAAGTGGGGCCCTTCGACGATCGAATGGCGGATGCCCGCGACGTTTTGCTGGCCCTGGCCGAGCTCCGCCGGGGCCAGCGGGATTCGGCTCGCGATCTGGTGAGCCAGCTCGAGGCGCGTGGGGCACGGGGTGCCGACCTTGACCTACTTCGGGCAGAACTCGGCACAGTGCAGCCGCCGTCAGAGAAATATGCGTAGTTTGGGGGTTCGATGCGCTTCCGTGCTTGAAATCCGACTAGAGTTGTTCTGAACTCCGGGGTGGAAAGAGGAAAGCTGTGCGATTCACTACACTTCACATTGTTCTAGGGTTTGGCTCCATGCTGGTGGGCTGTGGTGGCGCTGCTCTGCCCACCGAACAGCTCACGACGGCGAAGGCGTCGATGGCTGCTGCCGAGGTAGCCGGTGCGCCCAACGAGCCTGCGGCAGCGCTGATGCTCAAGCACGCTCGCGATCAGATCGAGCAAGCCGAAAAGCTCATCGCCGAAGAAGAGTACGAGCCTGCTGACTGGCTGCTGCGGCGCGCTGCGGTCGACGCGAATCTCGCGTTGGCGCTCGCCGAAGAAGCGGCGACCGCGAACGCGGCAACGCAGGCCAAGCAAGACCTGGAAAAACTCAAGAAAGCGCTGAGCGAGGAATAGCGCGCGCTAGCCCGAGCGAGGATTGGAACCGTTATGAAACAGTTGACTGGTCGTACGTGTATGGTGGTGCTGGGCGCCTTGCTGCTCTCTGCGTGTGGCGCGGCCGTGGCTCCCAAAGAACTGCTATCCGCCCGCGATGCTTACGCCGCCGCCGAAGGCAGCTCCGCAAAAACTCTGGCCCCCGTACAATTGGAAGAGGCCAAGCAGGCGTTGGCGGAGGCCGATCACGCCTTCTCGGAAGGCGAGGACGAGCAACGCATCCGCGATCTCGCGTACATCGCGGGGCGCAAGGCAGAGATCGCTCAATCGCGCGGCAAGCGCTCCGAGCTAAACAAGGAGCGCGAGGCTGCCGGTATGGAAGGCACCAAGCTTCAAGAGCAGGTGCTCGAATCCAAGACCAAGGCGCTGAAGAAGACGAAAGAGGAGCTCGATCGCGAACAGCGCGAAGCGGCCGCAGCCAAGGCGCAATTGGTGGCGGTGCAGGGCAGGCTCTCGGCGGCGCTCAAGAGCCTCGACGAACTCGCGCAGGTGAAGGAAGAGGCGCGCGGCGTCGTCATCACCCTGAGTGGCTCGGTGTTGTTCGCCACCGGTAAACATCAGCTGCTCGATATCGCCAAAGATCGGCTCAACGAAGTCGCGAAGGCCATCAAAGATCAGGGCTTCAAGGCGATCGTGGTCGAGGGCTACACCGATTCGCGCGGTTCGGAGACCGCAAACGAGCAACTGAGTCTGAAGCGCGCCGAAGAGGTCCGCGCCCATTTGGTGAGCCAGGGCATCCCCCCGAACAAGATCACGGCCGTCGGCCGGGGTGAGGCTTCGCCTGTGGCGGACAACAACACGGCCGAAGGCCGGGCCAACAATCGCCGCGTCGAGCTGGTGATTACCCCCGAGAACTGACCGCTCCCACGCCCGTCATTCGGTCAGTTCGAAGGATTCCTTCAGCGGCACTGGTGCCCCGAGCTCCACGGCTCGGGGACCGGGGCGGCGCTGCCAGCGTGCACCACCAAGCTCCCCGCCTCGAAGCGGCGGTCGCCGCTTTCTGTGACGGTGGCGCGGCCGCTGGGATCGAGAGTTCGAGCGAGCGGGTTTGGCCGGGACGAGCCGCACCCGCTGGAAGGCCGCCCAATGCTGTGGTTCAACCAGTTGGCCGGCGTGCCGGTCTGGGAATGAGGGCGGGTAAACATCGGTCAAGTCTTAGAAATGTGGGGTCTGTTTGCCCCCGCGCGGTGTTTCATTAAGGTGATCGGGAGGGTGTCCATCCCGATGCAGAGCGAAGCAGCATCGAATCAACCAGAGTCCCGCTACCAGCTGCTCAGCGTCATCGCGCGCGGCGGACAAGCCGCCATCTGGCGGGCACGCGATGTCGAGACCGACGAAGAGGTAGCGTTGAAGCTTCTGAGCGGCGCGTTGGCGAAGAACCCCGATGCCATCGAGCGGCTGCGTCGCGAGCGCGCGGCGCTCGTCGCCTTGGCGGGGACCTGCGCGGTGCGCGTGATCGATGGTCCGCATGAGCACGCGGGCGCCCCCTGCGTGGCGCTGGAACTGCTGGACGGCACCGATCTCGAGACCCGGCTCTCGCAACTGGAGCGCAGCGGGACGCGGCTTTCGTTCCCCGAGGTGACGCAAGTGATCGAGCCGCTAGTGCAGACGCTGCACAAGGCGCACGGGCTCGGCATCGTTCATCGCGACCTGAAGCCCGCCAATGTGTTCCTGCTGCCAGATGGTTCGATTCGCTTGATCGACTTCGGCTTCGCCCGGCTCGAGTTCGAGTCGCGCATGACCCAGTTCGGAATCATCATGGGTTCCCCGTGTTACATCGCTCCGGAGCTGTGGCACGGGCACGCCAACACCAGCGGCGTCAGCGTGGACATTTATTCGCTGGGAGTGATGGTCTATCGAATGCTCGCCGGACATCCCCCCTTCGAGACCCAGTCGCTGGTGGAAATGCGTGAGCTTGCCACTGCCGGTCGTCGGCCCAGCTTGCGCCAGCACCGGCCTGAGCTCTCCGAGCGCGTGGACGAATGGGTGGAGCGCGCGCTCGCGGCCAATCCAGAGGAACGCTACGCCAGCGTGCGCGACCTGTGGGAGGCCTTGTGCGAGATCGTCGAACAGCCGAAGCCGAGCAGCTGGAGCGTGATCCCGCGCGCCGTGGCCGCCAGCTTGCATCCGAAGCGCGTGGCCGAGGCGCTGTGGCGCGCCGGCGAAGTCTTGTGGGGTCGACTCCGCGACGGTGATTCAGGGGACGCGGCAGAGCACGAGGTCTCGGGGCCGCCAGCGGTCGGCAGGCCCCAGCGCCGCCCGCAGCGACCGCGGTTTCCCCCGAAGCACGTGCGCGAGCGCGAAGAAGCCGGGCCGGATTCGGAGGCTCCCATCACGTTGATTCCGATGAGCATCCCGCCGCGCTCGGCTAAGGCCGTTTCTGCGGCTTCGCCGGCCCTGGGCCAGCACGCCAACATGACGGCGACGCTCCGCGAACGCAGCAAGCGCCGCAAAAAGAACAAGCGCCGCCGGGTGCACCAGGCGCAGCGCAAGGCGAAGAACCAGCGCCGCCGCGCCAGGGGCAGGAAGTGACGCCTGCTCCGGCTCGCCGCGAACCGGGGCCTTGCATCATCAGCGTCGCCATCACGGGGTCCGTGCCGCAGAAGGCCGACAACCCCGCGGTCCCGATCAGCGTGAGTGAGCAGATCGAATCCACGCACGAAGCCTATGAAGCAGGCGCGGCGCTCGTGCACGTCCATGTGCGCGGGGACCAGGGTGAACCCTCCAGCGACCCGGAGCGCTTTCGAGCGGTGCAGGGGGGGGTGCAGCGGCATTGCCCGGATATGATCATACAATTCTCGACGGGCGGACGCGGGCGCGCCCTCGCCGAGCGCGGCTCGATGCTGTACTTGCGCCCCGACATGGCCTCGCTGGCGACCGGGTCCGTCAACTTCCCGAACTCCGTGTACGAGAACCCCCCCGACTTCATCGAGCTCTTGGCGAACGAGTTACGCAAGTACTCCGTGAAGCCCGAGATCGAGATCTTCGATCTGGCCATGCTGTACAACGCGCAGCGCCTGGTGGCAGCCGGTCTCGTCGACGCGCCGCTGCACGTCCAGTTCGTGCTCGGCCTGAAGAACGCGCTGCCGGCGCGGCGCTCGGTGCTCGATTTCATGGTGCGCGAGCTCGCAGAGGTGCTGCCGGGGGCCAGCTGGACCGCGGCGGGGGTCGGGCGCCACCAGCTGACCGTGAACCACTGGGCGCTCGAACTCGGGGGGCACTGCCGCACCGGGCTCGAAGACAACGTGCGCTTCGACGAACGCAGACTGGCCACGAGCAACGCCGAGCTGGTGCTGCGCGTGCGGCAGCTGGCGGAGGAACGCGGGCGCGAGGTCGCGACCGCAGCCCAGGCGCGCCGCCTGCTCGACCTGCGCGCCGCCGAGGGCGCGCGCGCTTGAGTGGTTGCAGCTTGCGCTCATCGGACCTACACCCGAGCTTCATGCCTCCACGCCCTCCCGGTCGGGTACTCGACGCCCCGCTCGCAGAGCTTGCCGCCGTCGTCCACGAACTCGGGGGTAAGCGGGTGCTGGTCATCACCGGACCCTCGCAGCGCTTCGTCGATCGCGTCACGCTCGCGCTCTCGGGCTTCGAGGTCGAGGTCTTCGCGGGGGCGCGCCGGCACGTGCCCGGTGAGCTTTTGGCTCAGGCCCAGGCGAGCCTCGCGCGCTTCGGCGCCGACACTCTGGTGTCCGTGGGCGGCGGTGCCGCGACGGGGCTCGCAAAAGCGCTGCGGCTCGATCACGACGTTCGGTTCGTCGCACTGCCCACCACCTACTCGGGCAGCGAGTACACCACCTTGTTCGGGGTGACCGAGGCCGGTCACAAGCGCACGGGGCGTGACCCGAAGGTGCGCCCCGACGTCGTACTCAGGGATGCGACGCTGACGCGCGACATGCCGCTGGGCTTGACGGTGAGCAGCCTCCTGAACGCGCTGGCACACCCGCTCGCCACGCTCGACACCAGCAGCGCTTCAGCCTCGATGCAGGTAGAACAGGCGGTGCGCCGTTTGATCGAGGCGCTCGAGGTGTTGCTGGTCGACCCGACCTCGCTCGAAGCCCGCGAGCAGGCCTTCGCTGCGAGCGAGCTCGGCGCGCGGACCATCGAGTCGGGGGTGCCGGGCACGCATCATGCGCTCGTGCACGCCCTCGGAGGTGCGCTGGATCTAGAGCACAGCGTGTTGCACAGCGTGCTCCTGCCGCACTCGGTGGGAGCCTTGCGTAGGAGCCGCCCTGCCGCCGTGGCGGAGCTCGAACACGCCGTCGATCTAGTGGATCTCGAAGGTTCGCTCTTCGACTTTCTGGCTCGGGCACGCCTGCCGACAGCGTTGGCCGACCTGTCGATCCCCTTCGACGCGCTCGCTGCAGCCAGCGAGAAGCTTGCCCCCGAGGGCCGCGCGCTCTTGCGCGACGCGTTTCTCGGGCGGCGCCCGTCCGCACATACTCGCCGCGAGGCGTGGGGCGTCGACGAAGAGGTGTCCGTGTCAGGGCCGGAGCTGCGGGACGCGCGCCGGGTCGTGCTCTCGCTTCACGGCAGGGGGTCGAATGCGGACGCCGTGCTGCGGGCGGCCCGCGAGATCGCGGGCGATGATCCGGGGATCACGTTCGTGGCGCCTCAAGCCCCCCTCGGTCGCTGGTACGCGGGGCGCCACCACGATCAGCGCCAGAGCCTCGAGCCCGCGCTGAGTCAGTCGCTCGCTACGCTGAAAGCCGTCGCGCGGCGCATTCTCGATGCAGTCCCCGCCGAGCGGTTGGTGATCTTCGGGTTCTCGCAGGGCGCGTGTCTCGCGCTCGAGCTGGCTGTCGAACTCGGGCTCCAGCTGGGCGCCGTCGTGGCTCTTTCCGGCGCCCGCATCGGCATTTCAGGTGAGAGGCCCGCTGTTCCGCCCAGCTTGGCGGGCACACCCGTGCTGCTCGGCAAAAGCGAGGCGGATCCATGGATCGCCGCGGCCGAGCTCGAGCCAGTGGCGCTCGAGCTGACGCGCGGAGGCTGCGCGGTCACGGTGGCCAATGTGCCGGGCGACGGCCACAGCATCCACGCCCAGCATCGCGTGCGCGCGCGACCGCTGTTCAGGGGCGCGTGCTCGCCCGAGACGGCGGGCGGTTTCGGCGCGTTTCACGAATCCGAGGACCTGCCCGGTGCGTTGCCCCGGCATCAGAATTCACCGGCGGCCGTCGGTTACGGTCTGGTCGCCGAACAGGTGAACGCTACGGGCTTCACGGTGCCACGTGCGGAGAATTCGCGCAGCTGGTTGTACCGTGTGCGCCCGAGCGCCCAGCAATCGCAGCACGACCTCGTCGAGCATCCGACGCTCTCGAGCGACTTCGACGCGCGGGCGCCCGAAATCGACTTGTCCGGGTTCGCCCCGTTGCCGCTGCCCGATACCCCCACCGATTTCGTGGACGGGCTCAAGACCATCGGCGGAGCGGGTTCACCTCGGCTGAGGCGCGGCTTTGCGATCCATGCCTACGTGGCCAACCGCAGCATGGAGCAGCGGGCGTTCAGCTCGGCAGATGGCAGCCTGCTGTGCGTGCCGGAGCTCGGCACCCTCACGCTGCTCACCGAGCTTGGCGTGCTCACGGTCGCGCCCGGATCGGTGGCGCTGATCCCCCGCGGCCTGCGATTCTCGGTCTTACTCGAGGGGGCGACGGCACGGGGCACGCTCGCCGAGGTCTTCGGTCGCAGTTTCGCCTTGCCCGAGCGCGGCCCGGTCGGGGCCAACGGGCTCACCGACGCCCGCCATTTCAGGGCCCCCAGCGCGTGGCACGAAGACCGCCTGAGTCCGGGGTTCTCGCTGTTGACCAAGTTCGGCGGCCGGCTGTATCGGGCGGCCCAGGACTATTCGCCGTTCGACGCCGTGGCGTGGCACGGCAACTACGCGCCCTACGTGTACGATTTGTCCTGCTTCAGCCCTGCGAGCAACGCGCGCTTCGACCACATCGACCCCTCGGTCTACACCGTGCTGAGTGCTACCCTGGACGAGGCGGGCTCGAACAACCTAGACTTCGTGGTGTTCGTGCCGCGCTGGGATCCCACCGAGCACACCTTTCGTCCTCCCTATTTCCACCGCAACGCGACCAGCGAATTCAACGGCATCATCGCTACGTCGGGACGCGGTGTGTTCCAACCAGGGAGCTACTTCTTGACGCCCGCGCTGGTGCCGCACGGCATCGTCGCCAAGAATGTGCCGCATTCGCGCCCGCGCATCGAACCTGCGCCCGCCAAGCCCGTCGAGAACTCGCTGTGGTTCCAGTTCGAAACCACGTTGCCGGTTTCGCTCACTGCCTGGGCTGCCGGCGCTTCGAACCGCCTGGAGAATTGGCGCGGCGTGTGGGGCGGCTACCGCTCGCGCTTCAGAACTGCCCCGTGAGGCCGACGGAGTCGCCAGCGAAGTAAGGTGCGACGCGAACGGCCGGCGCCTGGGCTTGGTTCGTGCTCGGCTCGTTCAACAGTAGCAGGCTCACCCCGGCGGCAACTCCAGCGACGCCCACGGCGAGCGAGGCGCCCGAGATCCAGCCCAAGGTCTCGTACCTGTCCTTGTGCTCTTGCTGATCGGGCAGGCACTCGTCGTTGGCGCACTCCTTCTTGAGCGTGGAGTGCTCCTTCAGGAAAAAGACCCCGCTGACGCCCCAGGCAACGAGACCAGCGCCACCGACCCCGAGCGCCACGTAGGCGAGGGTGTCGTCGGTAGGCGCTTCAGCGGGCGTCGCTGCGGCCGACGCGCGCTCGGCGGGGGCAGCCTCGGGCGGCGCCTCGGCGGCGATCGCCTCCGGGGGCATGGCTTCGAGCTCGAAGCGCACGGTCTGTTCGGCGCCTTCGCCGAGGATTACGGTTTCTTCCTTCGGGTAGAAGCCGTTCGCGGCGGCCTTGATCGTGCGCTCGCCCGGGTCGGTCGCGCGTCGCACTCCGACCGCTGCAGCGGGGATTGGCTTACCGTCCACGGTGACCTGCGGCTCCGTCGGCGCCGTTGGCCCGCTGATTTCGATCGTCAGCCAAGCCAGCCGTTGCTTGATCACTTCGATTTCTTTTTGAGCGTCCGCGTAGGCGCGTTTCCAGGGCCAGGCGGCGTTGGGCGAAACGCCTTCGCGGAGCACGAGCGAGTACCGTTCGTGCGCTTCGACCAATCGCCCCAAACCGACCAGTGCACGCGCATGATCGACCACCAAGGTGGGGGCATGCACCAGCGCGTCGGCTCTTCGAAAGCGATCCTCGGCGGTGACGAAGTCGTCGGTCTTCAACGCCTCGAAACCCTCGCGAGCGAGCGAGCGGGCCGTCGCCCGATCGGCCGCAGTCGGTTCAGCCGCAACAGCGTTCGCAGTGAGCGTCAGCACGCACGCTACCATCAGCAGGAATGCGCCAAGCAGCGCTCGAAGTCTCGTCCCAAGCAAATTCATTCGGGGCCTCCGGATCTGGCCGGTCCCGAGCGTACCCCGAGATCGGCGCTGGAGTGGATGCAAAACCCACGCCTCGGCGCCGGCGGCCCGCTGGTCATATCCCGTAGTCGGGGCGACTTGGCTTGAACTGGGGGGGAGCAGCGGGCGCGACGTTGCGCGGTGGTTGCGGTTTGGGCTGCTTCTCCACGTCGAGTTCTTCAGGGCGCACGACGTCGATGGCCGGCGGCTCGGCGGGTTTCACTTCGATCGCCGGACAAGGGGCTTCGGCGGCCGCGGGTGGCTCGAACTCCACGACATGTTCGGGAGGCTGCGCTGCAGCGGCGGGGACGTGCTTTTTGTCTCCGCGGCTGAGGGCGAAGATGGCTGCCACCACGAGTAGCAGACCGACGGCGACCGCCGCATAGAGCCACTTGTGTTGCTGGAGCTCGAGCGTACCGAGGCCGAATTGCGTGCGCTGCCCGAGAAGGCTGCGCCCGCGCGCTAGCATCGTCACGGGCAGGGCGGAGCTGCGAGCGTCTTGGGCTTCGCCGAAAGGCGAGGCTCGAAAGCTCCCCGAGGGAGCGTCTGCGTCGGCGAGGGGCTCGTTGGCGTGGTCTGCGATCACGACCGATGCGAGATCGGCGCGCTCGCGCACCCCAGAGACGTCGGCACTCGCAGCATCTTTGAGATCCGGCGGGGGCGGGATCGAGCTCATCGATCGCCGCGGCGGCAAGCTCGGGACGGTGAGCTTGGTTTTGATCCCGAGGGCCTCGCCGAGCGCGTCGCTCAGCTCTTGTGCCGTTTGGAAGCGCGCGTCGGGTCGCCGGCGAGAAGCTTGCTCCCACCAACCATCGAAGCCGCTGGGCAGATCGGGGTAGACGTCGCTCGGCTTCGGGATTGCGTCGTACAGGATCTGCCCCATGAGCGTCCCGAGCGACTCGCTCGAGAACGGGAGCTTTCCGGTCAAGCACTGGAAGGCGATCACCCCCACCGCCCACAAATCCGAGCGGCCGTCGGTAAACTGGCCACGAGCCTGCTCGGGGCTGACATAGTGCGGCGTGCCCAAGAACGCGCCGATCTTCGTGGTCCGGTCACCGACGGAGTAGCCGTCGTGCTTGGCAATGCCGAAATCCACCACTTTTGCGATAGTGTCGGCGCCGGTATCGACCAAGAAAATATTCTCGGGCTTGAGGTCGCGATGCACGATGCCGAGGGAGTGCGCCTTCGAGAGCGCCCGGCAGATGTGCGCGATGACCCAATAGGTATCTTGGGGGCTGAGGCGCTTGTCGCGCGCGAGGCGCTGCGCCAGGTCTTCGCCCTCGAGCAGCTCCATCGCGATGAAGGGCACGTCGCCCCAGACACCGTAGTCGAAGACGTGCACCACGTGCGCGCCGCGCAGTTGTGCAGACGCCTTGGCTTCGCGTTCGAAGCGAACTCGCACTTCGTCGATTTTCGCTTGCTCGCTATCGACCAGCTTCAGCGCGCACTTCGAGTCGAGCGCGGTGTCGTGTGCGACCCAGACGGTGCCCATGCCACCTGTGCCGAGCACGCGTTCGAGTTGGTAACGGCCAGCAACGACACTGCCCGCCGCAACAGCCGAGCCCGCGGCGACGTGTGACGCGGTCGAACTCGAGTCTGCTTTGCGTTTACCAACTTCCAACAAAGGTGGTTGCTCCTCTTTCACAGTATGGACCGGGCGGCGCAATCAAGACACTTGGAGATAAGCGTAGCAGCAGGCAACCCCTCAGTGCGACAGAAACCTACAGAGAAGGTCAAGTTTTCGGCGCCAGGGTAGGGACCGGCGGGCCCTGTTCATGGAACGCCTGTTCATGGAACGCCTGTCATGGAACGGCGCCTGCGCCGCTGAACGTTCGGGTGTGCGGCCTCGCGGGCGAAGGTCGAGCAACCGGCGCTCGGTCACCCCATGATGGGCGAGCGCAGTGGTACGGGTGAGCGCAGTGGTAGGCGCGAGCGCAGCGCTGGTCGTGAGCGCGGTGTGTCTGCCGCTACGGACGAAGGTGCACGCGGGGTCAGAGGCGCGAAGGCGAGGACGCAGCGACCCAGGGCACTTGCGGTGGGTCTCATCCGCAGACAGATCGCGGTCGGCGGCGAAAGCCCCCCTGACAGCGCCGTCATAGCGACGGGCTACGAAGGCTACGAAGTGCCCTGGCGCGCCAGCCCGCCCGCATCGGGGGCGGCAATGGCCCAGCTGACGGCCCCAGTGGCGACCTGCGCGTCCGAAGTCGTGAGTTTCCATGGCTAAGCTAGGGTGTCGGCATTGGCCGAGCCCAATCCCAAGCGGGACGTCCAAGAAGCTGTCGCGTTGCACGGGCGGAATGGGGCAATTTCGTTGCTGGTGGAACAGGCAGGCGATCCTTCATGTTCATGGCCACCGGTTGAGCTTTGCTTCGCTTCGTCGTGTTCGGCAAACGATTCCAGCTGCGTCCTCACCGCGGTACCCCTTTCGCTGGGCAGCGGGAACGAGACTCCGGGGTGTGCTGTTGGGTGGCCGTGGCCGTGGATTTCTCAAAGCCAAACGCGCGACCCAAGAACGGCCTTGGGATTCGCGTAGGACTACAACAAAGTGAGTGACTCGTGTCCGCGCCGAGCTCCACACGCCCGACCTTCACATCGCCCACAAAGCCGCTGATCCACCTCGAAAGGGTGAATAAGGCGTACAAGATGGGGGAGGGCTCGCTGCATGTCTTGAAGGATATCGATCTGGCGATCCACGAGGGTGAGCTCGTGTCGATCATGGGCTCGTCCGGCTCGGGGAAGTCGACGCTGCTCAATGTACTGGGCATCTTGGACGATTACGATTCCGGCGCCTACACCCTCGACGGACAGCTGGTGCAGGGCCTCAGCGAACGGGCCGCGGCGCGCACCCGCAATCGTTTCATCGGCTTCGTATTCCAGTCTTTCAACCTGTTGCCGTTCAAGACTGCCCTCGAGAACGTGGCCCTGCCGCTCTTTTACCAAGGGGTGTCTCGTCGCAAGCGCAACCAAACGGCGCTCGAGTACCTCGACAAGGTCGGGCTCGCCGATCGCAAAGAACACCTGCCCGGGGAACTTTCGGGGGGCCAAAAGCAACGCGTCGCCATTGCCCGCGCACTTATCACCAATCCCAAGTTGATCTTGGCGGACGAACCGACGGGCGCGCTCGACACGGAGACCTCATATCGACTCATGGACCTGTTTCGCGGTATTCACCAGCAGGGCATCACCATCATCATCGTTACCCATGAGCACGACATCGCCGAGCGCACCGATCGCTGCATCGTGTTGAAGGACGGAAGGGTAGAGTCGTAGCAGTGCTCGGCTTCGACGGGTGGCAGGAGACGTTCGAAGCGTTGCGCAGGCACAAGCTGCGCACCCTGCTCACCGCGCTCAGCGTCTCCTGGGGAATTTTCATGTTGGTGATCCTGCTGGCGGCAGGTCGTGGACTGGAGCGGGGGGTCGAACACGACTTCCGTGACGATGCGGTGAATTCGATCTGGGTGAGCCCCGGCAAGACGTCGGTGGCCTACCAGGGGCAACCGCCGGGCAAGGCGGTACGGTTCGAGAACGACGACGTCGATGCGATCGCTAAACAGATCGCGGGCGTCGATCAGATCACCGGGCGCTTCTATCTTTGGGGTGAGTTTTCGGTCAGCTACGGCATGAAGACCGCACATTTCGACATCCGCGGCTGTCACCCCGGGCACCTGTACCTCGAGCGCACCCAGATCCTCGCCGGCCGTTTCATCAACGACTTCGACGTGAAAGGACGGCGCAAGGTGGCCGTGATCGGACCCGAAGTCCGCGATCAGCTGTTCGGCACGCGTGACCCGCTTGGAGAGTACATCACTATCCGCGGGGTCAAGTACAAGGTAATCGGGCTGTACCAGGACGATGGCAATCAGAACGAGCTCAGGAAGATCTACGTTCCGATCACGACCGCGCAGCTCGTGTACTCTGCGCCACGTCAGGTGCACCACATCATGTACACCGTGGGTAACGCAGGCCTGGCAGAGAGTGAACGAATGGCGGGCGCGACGCGCGAGCTATTGGCGCGCAGGCATCGCTTTTCTCCCGACGACAAGCGTGCGCTACGCGTCAACAACAACCTGCAACAGTTCAGCAAGGTGCAGGAAATCTTCGCGTGGATTCGCGTGTTCGTATGGGTGGTCGGAGTAGGTACGATCTTCGCCGGCGTCGTGGGGGTCGGGAACGTGATGCTGATCTCGGTCAAAGAACGCACCGTCGAGTTCGGCGTGCGCAAAGCGCTCGGCGCGACCCCCTGGTCGATCGTGAGCATGGTGCTGCAAGAAGCGCTGCTGGTGACGAGCCTGGCGGGCTACTCGGGGTTGGTGGCCGGCGCGCTGATCGTCGAGGCGGTGAACCGATACGTGCCCGAAAACGATTACTTTCGCGAGCCACAGGTCGACTTTCAGGCTGCGCTCTGGGCAATACTGATCCTCGTGGTCGCCGGTGCGCTGGCCGGAGTGATCCCGGCCATTCGCGCCGCTCGCGTTCAGCCGGTCGTGGCCATGCGGGGGGAGTGACGCATGTTCGACCTCGATAAGTGGCAAGAGGTTCTGCACACGCTCAGGCGCAACAAACTGCGCACCGTGCTGACCGCCGCAGGCGTGCTCTGGGGCATCTTCATGTTGGTGTTGATGCTCGGCTTCGGGAATGGCCTTGAACGCGGGGTCATGCAGAATATGGTGGGCTTCGTGTCGAACAGTGTCTACGTCTGGGGTCAGCGCACCTCCAAGCCCTACCAGGGTCTAGCGCCGGGGCGCCGCATTCGCTTCACCACGCAAGACATTCAGGCGATCCAGAGCTCCGTCTCCGGCATCGCAGCGCTCGCGCCACGCAATCAGCTCGGCGGATGGCAAGACGGCAACAACGTCAGCTTCGGCTCGAAGACCGGAAACTTCGGCGTGATGGGGGACTATCCCGAGCTGATCGAGGTCGACAACATCGAGGTGGTCGAGGGTCGCTTCCTGAATCGAGCCGACATGGACGACAGGCGCAAGGTCACCGTCATCGGCCAGCACGTGCGCGAGGTGCTGTTCGAGCCGGGTCGATCGCCCATCGGCGAGTACGTGAAAATCCGCGGCTTGTTCTTCCGCGTCGTCGGCGTGCAGCGCTCGAGTCTACCCGGACAAGAAGGGGAGCGTGGCAACAGCACCTTGTACGTCCCGTTCTCGACCTTCCAAGTGGCTTTCAACAACGGCAATCGCGTGGGCTGGTTCGCCGTAGCCGCGCATCCCGACGTGCCCGGCCCCGAGCTGGAAGCGGCGATGCGTCGCGCCCTCAGCGTGACTCACCGCGTGCACCCCGACGACAAACAGGCCTTCGGTTCCTACAACGCCGCCGAAAAGTTCAATCGCATGCAAAGCCTTTTCATCGGGGTCAAGGCGTTCATTTGGTTCGTCAGCATTGCGACGCTGATGGCGGGCGCCCTCGGAGTGAGCAATATCATGCTGATCAGCGTGAAAGAGCGGACCCGCGAAATTGGTGTGCGAAAAACGCTCGGCGCCACGCCGGCCGCCATCGTGTGGATGGTGCTTCAAGAAGCCGTCGTGCTCACGGTGCTAGCAGGCTACCTCGGGCTGTTCTTGGGCGTGGTCGCGCTCGAAGCCGTCGCCTCGCTGGTTCCAGCGGGCAGCGGGCCACTCGCCGCTCCCAGCGTCGATCTGAACGTGGCCGTGATCGCTGCGGCGGTGCTCTTGGTCCTGGGGGCGGTGGCCGGTGTGGCCCCCGCACGCCAGGCCGCGAAGATTCGCCCCGTCGTCGCCTTGAGGTCCGAATGATACGACGCGCCGTCCCCCTGATCGTGGCGCTCGTCGTGTGCGGCCTTTTCGGCTGGACCTTGTACTTTTTGTACAACAAGTCTCGAGAAAAACCGGTGGTCTTCGCCACCCAGAGCGCCGAGGCGCGCACCATCATAGAAAAGACCGTGGCGGCGGGCGCGATCGTGCCGCGCCGCGAAGTCACCATCAAGGCACGCGTCTCCGGCGTCGTCGAGAAGCTTCACGTCGAGCCCGGGCAATACGTGAAAGCGGGCGACCCCATCGCCAAGATCAAGATCATCCCCGACGTGGTCAACCTGAACGCTGCCGAGGCGCGTCTCAGCGCCGCGCGCATCAGCCTGAAAACCTCCGAGACCGAACACAGGCGCATCAAGGAACTCGTCGGCCAACGCCTCGTCGGACAGAGCGAATTTGCCCGTGTCGATCTGGAATACAACCTCGCCAAGCAGGAGCTGAAGGCTGCGGGTGACAACCTGCAGCTGGTCAAGGAGGGGGCCATCCGCGGTTCGGGCAAGGTCTCGAACCTGGTCCAGTCCACCGTCGAGGGCATGGTGCTGGAGGTTCCCGTGAAAGAGGGCGCGTCCGTCATCGAAACCAACAACTTCAACGAGGGCACCACGATCGCAGCCGTCGCCGACATGAACGACATGATCTTCCAGGGCACCGTCGACGAAAGCGAAGTCGGCAAGCTCGAGCAGGGCATGCCCGCCACCATTTCCATCGGCGCCATCGACGACAAGAAGTTCGCGGGCACCCTCGAGTACATCTCACCCAAGGGCATCGCCAAAGACGGCACCATCGAATTCGAAGTGCGCGCCAAGCTCGACCTCGGCCGTGGCACCTTCATCCGCGCCAACTACAGCGCCAACGCCGACGTCATCCTCGATCGACGCGATCGCGTGCTCTCCCTCAACGAAAGCCTGATTCAGTTCGAAAAAGGCCAAGCCTTCGTCGAAGTCGAGACCCGCCCCCAAGAGTTCGAAAAGCGCCCGCTACAGCTCGGCCTCAGCGACGGAATCTACGTCGAGGTCAAAAGCGGCATCGATCCATCCGCCAAGATCAAGGTGACGAATAGCCTCGCGAACGGCGCCAAGCACTAAGAGGCTATCCCGGTCCCAGGATCCTACACATCTCGCTTCCGAGAAGCGGTGATTGTCACAGCACTCGAAACGATGCACTCGAGGCGATG
>JAICQQ010000103.1 GCA_025937785.1 Polyangiaceae bacterium | reverse complement strand
CCCGCGAACGGGCTGTCAGCAGGTGCGGGTCCAACTTCTTTCTTCTCGGGGGGCGGGGGCGCCTTGCCGCTCTTGACGATCTCTTCGTAGACCTTGGCTTTCGGCGTGCCCTTGGCAACCATGGCCCGGGCAACCTTGAGTCGATCGTCGATCAGCTCCTTGAACTTCTCGAAGGGCTGCGCGCCGCTCAGACGACGGCCGTTGACGAAGAAGTGCGGGGTGCCACGCGCTTGGAGCTCCGTCGCGAGATCTTGGCTGTCCGCGAAGATCTGCTTGTACTTGTTGCTGTCGATGGCGGCCTTGACGGTACCCCAGGGCAACCCGAACTTGTCGGCGACACTCTTCAGATCGTCGTCTTCGAGCTTGGGCTGCATCTCGAACAGGGCCGCGTGCACGTCCCAGAACGCTGCGTTGCCCTTGGTCTCGAATGCGACGCGAGCGAGCGTGGCGGCGGGCACCGCGCGCGGGTGGAACGGCAGCGGCAGGTTGCGCCACACGATCTTCACCTTGTTGCCGTACTCTTGCTTGATCTGAGCCATGGTGGGCTCGACGCGGCTGCAGAACGGGCACTCGAAGTCCGAGAACTCGTGGATCACGACCTTGGCGTTCTTGCCACCCGCGAAGGGGCTGTCCGCGGGGGCCGGACCGACTTCTTTCTTCTCCGGGGGTGGGGGAGCCTTGCCGCTCTTGACGATCTCTTCGTAGACCTTGGCCTTCGGCGTACCCTTCGCCACCATGGCCTGGGCTACCTTCAGCCGGTCGTCGATCAGCTCCTTGAACTTCTCGAACGGTTGAGCACCGCTCAGGCGCCGGCCGTTGATGAAGAAGTGGGGCGTGCCGCGCGCCTGGAGCTCGGTCGCGAGATCCTGACTGTCGCTGAAGACCGTCTTGTACTTGTTGGAGTCGATGGCGGCCTTGACGTTGCCCCAGGGCAAACCGAACTTATCGGCGATACCCTTGAGATCCTCGTCCTCGAGTTTAGGCTGCAGCTCGAACAGAGCGGCGTGCACGTCCCAGAATGCCGCGTTGCCTTTGGTCTCGAAGGCGTAGCGAGCCAGCGTCGCCGCGGGGACTGCGCGCGGATGGAACGGCAGCGGGTTGTCTTTCCAAACGATGCGGACGTCGTTCTTGTAGGTCTCGACCACCTTTTCGATGGTGGGGTCGACGCGCTTGCAGAACGGGCACTGGTACTCGGACCACTCGACGATGGTCACCAGCGCGTCTTTCGGGCCCTTCTGCGGATCTTTGTCGCTGACGGGAACCGCCCAAACTTCGGTGTCTTCTTTGGGCTCGGCGCGCTCGGGCTGCTCCGGGGCAGCCGAGAAGTTCGCTTTGGCGCGTGCCGGGTAAACCTCTTCGGGTTTGCTGCCTGCTGCGATCAGCTTGTTGGCTTCGGCGAGCTCCTTGTCGATGACCTCTTTGAACTTGTCGAAGGGTTGCGCGCCGCTGATGGTCACGCCGTTGATGCGGAACGCGGGCGTGCCGCTGGCACCGACCTTCTTCGAGAACGCGATGTCATCCTCCACCTTCTTCGAATACTTACCGCTCTTCACGGCGGCTTTGAACTTGGCTACGTCGACGCCGCTCTCGCCGGCCCATTTCTCGAAGTTCTCTTCGGTCAGCGCTTTCTGGTTCGCGAACGCGAGCGCGTGGAACTTCCAGAAGGCATCGTTGCCGCCGAGGTCATGCACTGCCACAGCGGCTTCGTGCGCCGGGACTGCCTTCTTGTGGAAGGGCAGCGGGTTGTTCTTCCAGACGATGCGGACCTTGTCCTTGTAGGTCTCTTTGATCTGGTTGATGGTCGGCTCGACGCGGCTGCAGAATGGACACTCGAAATCGCTGATTTCGATGATGGTGACCGGTGCTGCTGGGTTGCCGTAGATCGGGTCGTCACTGCTGATTGGGATCACGGCGGCGCTGTGATCCACCGAACCGGCTGCTACGGCCTTGTCGGCCGTGATTTCGACTCCCCTGCTGCGATCGATGCCCCACATGAGGAACATCCCAGCAAGGAAGCACATGAAAAAACCGACGATCGCGGTTCCTTTGTTCATGATTATGCTCCGTAGACTGAGTTGAAAATCGTTCGAGAACTTCTCGAACGGTTGCTTGGTTGATCTGAAAAGATTGGGGCGGCGGCAAGGCCGCACCTCGGTGACGGTGAAAGCTTCGTGGGGTGGCACTGCGGCCGAGGCGCGGGCTCCCCGCGTCCAAGAGCGTTGGCGCGGATGCTCGCGTTCGTCAGCGACACTGCGGTGACGGGTGCTACGCGCGTGGGGGCCGGTACACGTCCGCGCCGTGTCCGGGCTGCAGCACCAACCTGGTGGCGCGCGGGATCACCTGACGCACTGCCGGGGGCAGGAGCGAGTCAGCGGTCGAGGTTGCTACGGGCGCTTCCCGTTGGACGATGGGGGGAACGCGCTCCGCGCGATCACTCGGGGTACCCTGCCGGAACTTCGTGAGTGGACAAGAGGGCGTCGTCCAGATCGAACCGCCACGGTGCGGCCAGATCGTCGGGGGCGCTTCGATCGACTGTGCGAGATCGTTGCACATGGGGGCCACCCCCGAGGCCAGCGCTTGGGAGGGAGCGAGCATGAGCGACAGCACGCCCACGAAGGCAGCCAGCGCGACCGAAAGGGGTCGGTTGGCCCGCGCTGGGTGCCAGCGCACTTCTCCGTTCAATGAAGCAGCTTCCTGCATCGGCCCTCGAGTACCGGGGCGCAGTGTAGTCCGCTGGGGCGTCGACACAACCGCTCACCAACCCGGGTCGGGCTCGCAGCATTCCCAGAAACGTACCGCTGTTTCTTGGCCACTTTATCCTACATTGGCACCATGGGGGCATGTCAGGCAGCAAACCAGAGAATAACTCTTCGGAATCTCTAATGAAATCTCCGGAGGACAGCGAGAGCGAGGTGACTGAGCTCGAGCTCCTACCCCGGCAATTCGGCCGGCTCATCCTGCTTCGCCAGCTCGCCCGGGGCGGGATGGGCGAGGTCTTCCTCGCCACTTCGGGTGGCATCGAAGGCGCCGAACGACCCTGCGTGGTCAAGATCATTCGGAAAGAGCACAAGGACGACGAGTCCTTTCTGGCGCGCTTCCTCGACGAAGCTCGGATCCAGGCGCAGCTCGCGCATCCCGGCGTTGCGCAGGTGCTCGAGGCGACTCGCGGCGACGACGGCGAACCCTACGTGATCGTGGAGTACATCGAGGGTCGGAACCTGGGAGAGGTACGCGCGCGGGCACTGCAGCTCGGTGTTCGCCTGGCATGGCCCGAAGCGGTTGCGCTCGCGATCTCCATGGGCGACGCGCTGGCTCACGTGCACGAGCGCACCGACGCCGCTGGGCGCCCGCTGGCGATCGTGCACCGCGATCTCAGCCCCCAGAACGTGATGATCAGCTACGGGGGCGACACCAAGCTCATCGACTTTGGCACCGCGCGCGGTGAAAATCGGCGCTGTCATACGGTCGCCGGCGTGGTCTTCGCCAAGCCTGGCTACGTGGCGCCCGAGGTCGCTAATCAAACGCCCGGTGCCGTGCCGGCCGATCTGTATGCCTTTGGCATCATGCTCTGGGAGTTGGTGGCGAACCGACGTTTCTTGTCGGGTGAAGCGTCGTCGCACCTTGCCCAGGTGGCTCTCGGCAAGCGCAACCCCGTGCCATTGGCTCAGCTGACGGGTGCGCCCATCGAACTCGACGCCATCATCGCGAAGCTGACCGCACCCAACATCGACGTGCGCTACTCGGCAGCCCGACAAGCGACGTTCGATCTGGTGGAGGTGCTGAAGCAAGCTCCGTCGCTCGCGAACGGTGACCGCAGCGTGCGCGGCCGCATTTCTCAGCTGATGCAGCGCCTGTACCCTGCAGAGCCCGCGCGTTCGCGAGCCGAGTTCGCTCGCTTGGTGGCCGAGGCGCGCCACGTGGAGCCCAGGCCCACGACGCTGCCCGAGCCCTCACCGGAGCCGCAAGCCAGCGAGGCCTCGGAGCCGAGCGATCTGCTCGCCGGAACTCGCTTCCGGTTGGTTCGCGAGATCGGTCGTGGCGGTATGGGCGTGGTTTACGAGGCGCTCCACATCGACCTGGCGCGATCAGTTGCCGTCAAGGTACTCCCGCTCGAACACTCCCAGAACGAAGCCAGGACCGAGCAGTTCCGCATCGAAGCCCGCGCGCTCGCCGGTCTGCATCACGAGAACCTCGTGAAGCTCCACGACTTCGGCGTCGCCAGAGATGGTCGGCTGTTCTACGCGATGGAGCTGCTCGAGGGCGAGTCACTCGAAAGCCACCTCGAGCACCACAAAGGCATGGATTGGCGTGAGGCGGTCCAGGTCGGCATCCAGGCGTGCCGCGCGCTCGAGGTCGCTCACGAGGCCGGCGTGATTCATCGCGACATCAAGCCAGCAAACCTGTTCATGACTCGCGACAACGTCACCAAGCTCCTCGATTTCGGCATCGCCAAAATGAAGGACAGCACCCAGACAGAAACTGGCGACGCCGCCAGCCTCTCGATCTTGGGCACACCCGAGTACCTCGCACCCGAGCAGGCGACTCACCGCGCTGCAGACGAGCGCAGCGATCTGTATGCCTTGGGTGCCGTGCTCTACGAGCTCGTCACCGGACGGTTGCCCCATGTTGCAGAAACCACCGTGGGGCTTCTCGACGCCAAAATCAACTCCGTACCCGAATCGCCCAGGCAAAGGGCGCCACAACGAGGACTGCCCCCAATGCTAGACAAAGTCATCATGCGTTCACTCAAGACCGACCCCAGCGCCCGCTTCCAGAACGCTGCGGAGATGCGTGAAGCTCTGGAAGCTGCGCTGCGCGAGCCCGAACTTCAGCGCAATCGACGGCGTCGCGCCGGTCTCGTGGCGCTCGGTGCGCTCATGTCGGCGATGGTCGCCGGCGCCGTGACGGTGGGGAACGACCCCGAGTTGGCCGGGCGCGTGAGTGCCAAGGTGTCGCCGATGCTGAACTACGTGCGAGAGCTCAGGCAGGGCAAGGCGGTCGCCCCCGCCCGTGCAGTCAGCGAGCAGGCGGACGGCCTGGCCAAAGCCGCGCCCCAGCCAGCCAAGGCCGCGCCCGCGGCGCTCGAGACGGACGACGCCCAGCCGGGCGATTCGGACCTGGCCATGGCCGAGGACACGGATGAAACGGGAGAGGCTGACGTAGACATCGATCTCGACGCGCCTGACGCCCTCGCGCCGGCGGCCGCCACGGAGAGCGGCGAGCTCGCGCAGGCGGGTGAAGCCGAGCTAGGCGCTGGTGACGGCGACTCCGACGGGAGCGCCGCCGAGCCGTCGAGTGATACCGAATCCGACACGGCGAACGCGGATCTCGAAGCGCTGCTGGTTCAAGCCGAGCAGCAGATGACCGAGGGCAACCGCCTCAAAGGGTTCAACACCATCAAGCGGCTCGCGTGGAAGCATCCGAAGGATGCTCGTGCCCTGCGAGCCTATTCCGAGGCGGCCGTCTCGATGAAGGCGTGGGGCGAGGCCTATCGAGCCGCGTACAACTGGGCAGAAGTCGACCCGAGCCCCGACGCTAAATTGCAGCTCGCGAAGCTGGAGCGGGCGACCAGCCGCGGCAACTACAAGAGCACGCTGAAGAAGCTGTTGGCGCAGCATCCCGATCACGCCGAAGCGACGGCGCTGCTCGGCGGTGCATCCAACAAAGCACTCGCGCAACGCGACGAGTAAGTGGCGTGGGGTGCCGTCCGCACCCTGACAGCAGAGGCCCGCGACACTGCGCGCGACGAGAGCGTGACGCCGCACGACGGCACGCCTCGGGGGTCGGTGGCGCGGGCCCAAAAACTTCGCGCCGAGCGCGATCGAAACCCAGCGAGAACAGCTACGTTCGAGCGTTCCCGTTTATTCCCCGCGCCAGGCTGAAGCGCGGCCGCTGGGTCGGACTACGCATCGGTTTGCCCGTCGAGCGCTTGGTGCATCTGACCCCACTCAGCGTACCTTTCGCACCCGGCGGGGGTTTTCAGCTTGCTAGACAGCCGGCTTGTCCTTAAGGAGGGACCTTGGTTGGTGATTCGCCTGCGGTTGGGGGCGCAGCTTCGAAAAGCCCCAAGCTTGTGAGAGCCCCGTAGTTTCGAAGGAGCCGCACCCCCTAGATGGCGTCCCCCGTAGCGAGTACCGGCGTTCAGATTGTCACCTCAGGTTCGCCCTACCGGGTGATCCTGCGTCTTGCGACGCCGACCGTGCTCGCGATGCTCACGCAGAGCATCGTCAACGAGATCGACATCTACTTCTTCTCGCTGTTGCCGCAGCCCGAGTCGTCGAACGCGCAGGCTGCGCTGTTTCCATCGTTGATCTTGCTCTGGGCCTTTGGGGGCTCGCTCAGCGCAATCTCCGTGGGCACTCAAGCCATCACGGCGCGGCGCTTCGCCGAAGGCGATCGGGACAAGGCCGGGGGCGTGCTCCTGAACTCGTGGCTGTTCTCGACGTTCGCGAGCATCGTGCTCACGCTGATTGGCTACGCGTCGCTGCCGTGGATGCTGGAAAAGCTCATCGCCGTGCCGGAGGTGCGGGCTGCCGCCCAAGAGTATCTGAACTGGCGGCTGCTGGGGATCACCTCGATGGTGGTCACCTTCTCGTTCAAGGCGTTCTTCGACGGCATCGGTAAGACACACGTTCACATGGTCAGCGCCATCGTGATGAACGTCTGGAACATCATCTTCTGCATCGCGTTCATTTTCGGCAACTGGGGGGCGCCGCGCATGGGCATCGCGGGCGCTGGGCTGGCCGCGTTCGCTTCGACCTGGATCGGCTTGTTCATCATGATCGTTTGGTCGGCGCTGCCCAGATATCGGGGAGACTTCCATCCGTTTGCCTTCGCCAAGCGCAGCTCCGGAGTGACCTGGGACATCCTGAGGCTTTCGATTCCGAGCGGCGTCGCCACGCTCGCTGTGATGACGGGGTTCATGCTGTTCTCGTTCATCGTGGGCAAGCTGGACGAAATGACGGGGGCTGAGCAGGCGGTTGACCTCCATGGTGCCGTCGAGCCCGTGAACGGCGCTGCGACGATGGTGATCGTCGCCGTCTTGAAGCTCACGTTCACCGCTTGTCTGGCGTTCGGCACGTCCACGGCGACGCTCGTCAGCCAGTCCCTGGGGGCGGGTGATCCCGACAAGGCGGCGCGCTTTGGCTGGGCTTCCGTACGCCTAGGGCTCGTGATCTTTGCCGTCGTGGGCTTTCTAGAGGGCGTGGTCTTCCCGCGCGAGATCTTGTCGATCTTCACGAAGAGCCCTGCCGTGCTCGAAGCCGCGATGATGCCGATGCAGGTGATGGGTTTCTGCACGCCGCTGATTGCCGTCGCCATGATCTTGACTCAGGCGCTGTTCGGAGCCGGAAATACGCGCTTCGTGATGATCGTCGAGCTCGTGTTGCACTTCACATGTCTGGTGCCGCTCGCGTGGATCCTGGGGGTCACGCTCGACTTCGGTTTGATCGGCATCTGGAGCGCCGCCGTGATCTACGTGGTCGCGCTCTGCGCCATCATGGTGCACAAGTTCGCCCGCGGCGACTGGCGCGGCATCCGCATCTAGGCACCATCCCTGTATCGTGCGTTACTCGAGTGCTTTTGCGTGAGCGCGCAGGAGTTCGAGGGTCGAGGCATCGGTGTCGAAGACCGAATACCAGCCTTGGGGTTCGTGCGGTGGGTCCCCGATGTAGCTGGTATCACCGTGGCGCCAGCGCATGTCGGCGTGCGCTGCGCGTCCGAAACCGCCCCAAGCCCATACGTTCGATCCTGCGAGCGGGCGGCCTGCCGCAGCCGCTTTCTCGACGCGGTCGAATACGAACCGGAAGAATCGATCGCGCGAGCGCGTGGAAGCAACCGGATGCAGAGCGGCGCCGTCGCGTGGCCAGCCGAACTCCTCGAGCACCAAAGGCTTACCCAGGGTTTCCGCCGCCGCGATGTGGCGATCGAGGTACTCGCCCGATTTCTCGACCGCTCGAGCGGCGGTCGCGTCGATGTCGCGCGCGTCGAGCCAGCCCCAATTCTGCGGCCACAGGTGCAGCGTCAGGTAGTCGATGTGCTGACTCGAGTGGGCTTCGATGAAACACGGGTCGTGTTCGACGCAGCCCATGCTGCCCTCGTTGCCGCTCGACACCAGGTGGCTGGGGTCGAGTGATTTGATGAAGGCCGCGCTCTCGTCCACCCAGCGGTAGAACGCCGGCAAGACGTGCTTGCCCGGCTTGGTGTCGTGACCGGGGCGAGGCTCGTTGGCGAGCTGCCACGCCATGATCGTGGGGTCGTCCTTATAGGCCACGCCGGTCACGCTATTCGTTCGCAGGATCACCGCCTGCATGTAGTCCTGATACAGGGCGTTGGCGCGCGCATCGTCGTAGAACTGCATCGTGAACAGCGGATAAGCAGGCCAAGGCTTTTTGGGATCGCTCATGTCGACGAACTTCCCTCCATTGACCCAAGACAGGTAGGTGCCCATCCCGCCCGACCAGCCCCAAAAGTTGTTCAGGTAGATCACCGCCTTCAGATCGAGCGCCGCCATTTCTGCGAGCAGTCGATCGAGGCCCACTAAGAGCGTCTCGTTGTAGTCGCGCCCGGGCCCACGAAAGCTGGGCTGGATCGCGTCTTTCATCGGCGAAGCCTCCGACGCTCCCAGCACCCGCAGGTTGGTGATGCCCAGGGTTCGGAGCGCCGCCAGTTCTGCCCGGAGCCGCTCGAGGTCGCCGATATCGCCGTCCGCCGCGAGGTACGCTCCATACCAGAAGTTCACACCGACGAACCGGTGCGGCGCTCCCCTGAGCGTGAAATGCTTACCGCTGACGCGTACGAACTCCGCCGCAGCGGGCGCCGGTGCGGCAGGCGCTGGGGTTTCCCTCGCGAGGCCGCGCGCCGGTTTCGCTGCGCGGGCGGGGCTTGCGGACACGGCCTGGTTGGTGTGGCCGCCGCAGGCGCTCGCGACGCCGAGCAGCGCCAGCACCAGGGGACGAACCACAACCCGTCCCGCCGGCGTCGCTCCTGAGCTCTGCGTGACCAATTAGCCTCCTGCTCGCTCGGGTTCAGCCGTGAACGTGCACGAATTCACGAGCGGTCGACTCAACGTCCAGCGTTGCGCGCGCCGCTTGGCGACGACGTTCTCGAGCCGCAGGCTGGGTTCGGGATCGGGGGCGCGCAAGACTTCGTGGAGCAGCGCCTTGAACTCGGCCAGGTTGCCTTGGCGACAATGATAGGCCGAGGCGTGGTAGAACTGCGTCAGCAGCAGTTTGTTCCCTGCCAGCGCCTCAGCCCGGGCGAAATGCCGTCGACTGCGTTCGAAGTCGGTGGGGCTGTCGCTGGCGTACGTGCGTCCAAGCAGCATGTGGGCCCCTGCAAAACGCGCGTTCTCGTCCAGGGTGATGGAGCGCTCGAGGACCAGCTCTGCCGCGCCTCGCTGCTCGGAGGCGCTTGCGCCCAGCAGCGCGTGACCCAGCCACAAGAGCGGCTCGGCGTCTTCCTGAGCAGCGAACTCGCTTTCGAGTGCCAGCGCCAGTTCGCCGCGCGCGGCGTCGAGATCGACGCTGGGCGCCCGGGCTCTCAACCATTCGCGACCCCAAAAGCTAGCGCGCGTGAAGCCCGTCGCCACACGGACCCGCTGATACTGTTGACTGCTTCCGTCGCCCCGGTCGGTGGCGCTCTCGAGATCGTCGATCGTGAAGAGCTCGGTCTCGGTCACCCACGCGCGAACGAGGGTGTAGAGCAGGTCTTGATTGTCGGGGTCGAGTTCGTGCAAGCCCTCGAGTTCGACCAGTATGGCGGCGTGCGCGCGCCGTGCGATTTCGAAGTCGTGGGCGGTGCCGAGCGCCCGCACGCTGGCTTGAGTCTGCTCGAGGCGGGCGGAGGTCGCCGAGAGCGAGCAGCCCGTGACCCCGAAGATCAGGACGAGTAGACCCGCGACGCGCATCGTCAATTCGCGAAGCTGAGCACGTTGCACGCGACGGCGGTTCGCACGTCGGGGCTTTCGTCACCGAGGGCCGTCGCGACTTCCGGGTACAGGCCGAGCCGGAGCAAGCCGCGCGCCGCCAGCTTGCGGTGCTCCGTGCTCTTGTCGACGAGCTGCAACCTCAGCGCCGGGGCGACGCTGGTGTCTCCCGCGGCGGCCAGCGCTCCGCGCGCCTGCACCGCCTCGTTGCCCTTCGACTTCGCCAGCTTGCGCAGCTCGCCCAGCGATGCTTCACGGTTCGACGGTCGCATTACCAGTTTGGCATGCGCCATCACCCTCACGTACGGATCCTCGTCCTTGCTCGCCTTTTCCACGGCGGCGAGCAGCTCGGCGTGTTCGATCGAGGCCAGCCGAATCGCGAACTGGCGCTCGCCCCGAGTGCCCTCTGCCACGGCTCGAGCAATGATTTGAGCCCCCAGCTCCTCGTGCTCGCCTCGACTCTGGAACAGGGCATGCGCGGCAGCGATGCCGAGCTCGCCGGTTTCGGTCTCGGCCACTCGCAACAGTCGCTGCTCGCCCCCAGCCTTGAACGATGCTGGCATCGCCCAAGCTTCCAGGATCACGGCGCGCACTTCCGACGCTGCGCGGGTCCAACGATCCTCGAGCCGCAACACGGCGTCGCGTCCTCCGATGGCACCCACGGCGCGCGTCGCCAGGCTCCGGCTCAAGTCGTCAGGGTCCAGCCGCGCCGCCTCCAAGAGTTCGGACAGGTCTCCAGGATCTTTGGCGATCAGCGCCGCTGACAGCGCGGCGCGGCGCACTCGCTCGTCGGGGTCGCGAAAGTACTGGCGCCGGAGCAGGGCATGTGGCGGTGCGAAGCTCGCGCGGGCCGCCACGGCGCGCCATGACCCACTCGCCGACTCGGCGTGACGCCGCACCGCTTCGGAAGGCTGAAGCCGATTCATTTCAAGTAAGATCAAGGCTGCTTCGGCGCCCGCATCGTCCGCGTGCGTCGAGCGATCCTCGAGCACGGGATACAGGGGTGCTGCGCACGCGCGTACGCTCCGCAGCCGTTCGACCGCAGGCTGGCCCTTGGCCGAACGGACCTCGCGCCCGGCCACGGCACGCGCCAGCTCTTCGATCGAAGCCTTGTCGAAGCGGCCGGCGCTCTGTGCTTCCTTGATTTCTGCCTGCAGTGTCTTGAGATCACCCTGCAAGGCTGCCTGAACGGCTCCGTCCGTTCGACAGCCAAGAACGCTCACGGCCACGCCTGCCAAGGCGGCAACTCGAATCCATGACCGTGCTCTGCGACCTGAGAAAGCCCTCATGCCGCTACGTTACATGCAAAGGGCCATCAGTTCACGCGCGTCTCGTGAGAGGCGGCGGAATCGGGCTGGCTCGGGCTCTTTTGCGGGGCAGAAGTTTCGGTGCTCGAAGGCCGATCGCGGCGAGCTTTCGCGGCTTTGACGAAGCTCGAGAATAGAGGATGCGCTGCCGTCGGCCGGCTCTTGAACTCTGGATGGAACTGACACCCCACGAAATGTGGATGCTCGGGGAGCTCGACGATCTCGACGAGCCGGTTGTCGGGGCTGGTACCGCTCAGGCGCAGGCCCGCTGCGCTCAAGCGTTCGCGGTAGTCGTTGTTGAACTCGAAGCGATGGCGGTGTCGTTCGCTGATCTCGGTTCGGCCGTAGATGGCGTGCGCCCGCGAACCGGCTTCGAGGGTACACGGGTACGCGCCCAGGCGCATGGTTCCGCCCTTCTCGATGACGCCGCGCTGGTCGGGCATCAGATCGATGACGGGATCCTTCGCGTCCTTGTCGAACTCGGTGCTGCTCGCGTCCTTGATGCCGCAGACGTTGCGGGCAAATTCGATCACCGCCAGCTGCATGCCGAGGCAGATGCCGAAGTAGGGCACCTGGTTTTCGCGCGCGTAGCGGATGGCCGTGATCTTGCCTTCGACACCGCGATCACCAAAACCACCGGGCACGAGGATCGCGTCCAACCCCGCCAGCACGGCTGGGGCGTTCGCGCCTTCCAGGTTTGCGGCATCGATGTATTCGAGTGCGACCGAGACATCGTTGTTGAGGCCGCCGTGGACGAGCGCTTCGTGGAGCGACTTGTAGCTATCCTTCAGGTGCACGTACTTGCCGACGACGCCGATTTTCACGGACCCCGCCGGAGGCTTCTTGAACTTGCTGACCGTCTCCTTCCACAGCCCGAGCTCGGGCTGTCGCGACCAGATGTTCAAGCGCTCGGCGAGCTGGGCGTCGAGACCTTCGGCGTGCAGCAAGAGCGGCAGCTCGTAGATACAGGAGGCATCTACTGCCGAAATCACGCGCTCGACGGGAACGTTGGAGAACAGCGCGATCTTTTCCTTGAGCCCCCGGGGAATCGGCCGATCGCAGCGGCAGATCAAGACGTCGGGCTGGATGCCGATTTCTCGCATCTCGCGCACCGAGTGCTGCGTCGGCTTGGTCTTCAACTCGCCGGCGGTGACGATATGCGGAACCAGCGTCACGTGCACGCTCACGGCGTTCTGCGAGCCGGCTTCGAGCCGCAACTGGCGAATGGCCTCGAGGAAGGGCAGGGACTCGATATCACCGACGGTCCCACCGATCTCCAGGATCGCGATGTCGGAGCCCTCGGTAGCCTTGTAGATGCGCTCCTTGATCTCGTTCGTAATGTGCGGGATCACCTGCACCGTAGCGCCGAGGTATTCGCCGCGCCGCTCCTTGCTGATCACCGCGTCGTAGATGCGCCCCGTGGTCACGTTCGCGTTTCGGTTCAGCTGGCACGACGTGAAGCGCTCGTAGTGACCGAGATCGAGATCGGTTTCTGCGCCGTCGTCGGTGACGAAGACCTCGCCGTGCTGATAGGGAGACATCGTGCCCGGATCCACATTGATGTAGGGATCGAGCTTCATGTGCGTGACGCGAAGTCCACGCGCCTCCATCAGCGCCCCGATCGACGCAGAGGCCAAGCCTTTGCCGATCGAGGAGACAACTCCTCCGGTGACGAGGACGAACTTCGTTCGCCGGTTCACCGCCGTGTCTCCTGTTTCACGGGTGGGTACCATGGCACGTGTCGTGGTCTCTCGCTAAACAAAACTTGCATAGGCCTCAAGAAACGAAGGAAGTGTCGTGCAACGACTGGCGACTCGACGTGGGTGCGCGCTCGGGGCGCGCGTGGTGTGCCGTGGACACGCTCTCGCTAGTTCGATGCTTGACATTTGCAGAAGCAGGTCAATTCCACGAGTTCACTCGCAAATGCTGCGAGTCAGCGGGACTTCTGCTGCGAACGTGCGTGCGGGGGACGTGCGAGCCGAGCGCGCGTCGTCGTCGGGGAACGACCACGCTAGAACAGTCCTAAGACGCTGAGGCCAGCGCCGCCCGGAAGTGGTGCGGGCAACACGACGACGCTGCTGCTCGCCGATGTTGCGTGATCGTCCAGCGTGAGCTGCCAGCGCGTGCTCGCTGCTTTGGTTCGCGGCTCCACCGTCGGAAGAAACAGCCCCTCGACCATCAAGAGCACGCCTCCGGCTTGGCCAATGCCGCTGAAGCCTTTCAGGATGCCGCCCACGACCATCCAGAAGGTACTGCAGTCGGGCGTGGTGCTCGGGCACCCGGTTTCAGCCAGGGACATCCAAGGACCTGCAATGGGGATCTTGAGCTCGTCCGCTCCATTGGCTGTCGGGTACAGATAGGCACCACCGACCGCGCCCCCGTACCAGACGAGCGACGTCGCCGCGCCGATCGCGAACAGCGGCAGACGGGTCGATGGCGCCGGGAAGGCAGTGGGATCATGGCGGACCTCGCGTTCGGGCTCATCCGCGGACGCGGGGCGTGCCGCGATGAAGCTGACCGCGACCAGGAGCGTACCCAAGCTTCGAGCCGTGCGTCGCACCCAGGCGTGGCGCGCGGCGTCGGGTTCGGAGATTCTTCCAGATGCGGGACCGTCGGAGCTCACTCGGGGTCCTTTTCGGCCATGGTGGTGCGAAGCGCAAGCAGATTCTGGCTCGGCGACCAGTGGAGCTGTGATTTTGTCACCCGCTGCTACCATCGCGGACACAGCCTGGTGCTGGCTCGCGCCCGTGGTGTGCTATCGACTCGGTATGCGTTTCTGGCGGAGGTGGAACGAGCCAGGGCGGCGCGCCTGGCTGGTCGCCGCGCTGGGGGCGATCGCGTCGGGGCTGCTGTTGGCGAGCCCCATCACCACCCGGGCCGAGAACGCTGCACCGCTTGCGTCGCTGACGGCGACTAGCGTCGGTTCCGCCAGCGCGCGCCCCGTTACCGGCGACGATCCTGCGAAAGAGCGCTCCGCGTTTGCCGAACTCGAGCGCTGGGTGAAGCAGCAAGGTGGAACGCTCGCCGCCGTCGTGGTGGACCTCAACACCAGCAAACACTGGGTGTCCATCCGCCCGAAGCAACCGCTGAATCCCGCGTCGAATCAGAAGCTGCTCACGGCAGCGGTGGCGCTGGACACGCTGGGCGCAGGCTTCCGCTACCGCACCTCTCTGTACGGCCGCCTCGAGCAAGCGACCGTGCGCGAACTCACGCTCACTGGCCACGGCGATCCGTCGTTCGGCAGCGAAGACTTGTGGCGCCTGGCTCGCGCGCTCAAGGCTCAGGGGGTCGAGCGCGTCGAGGGCGATCTGGTCGTCGATCAGAGCCGCTTCGACGCAGAGTTCGAGCCCCCCGCCTATGCGCAGCAGCCCGAAGAGTGGGCGAGCTTCCGGGCGCCGGTGAGCGCCATCAGCCTCGATCAGAACACGGTGACGCTCAACGTGCTCGCCACCCAAGCAGACGCTCCGGCGCGCGTGTGGTTCGAGCCCGCAGGTTTCGTCGAAGCCAAGGGCGGTGTCGAAACGCGTGCGCGGGGCCAAGGCCAACGGCTCGATTGGCGGCTCGCTCCGGCGGCTCAGGGCGTGCAATCGCTATTGTCGGGCCATGTATCGGTAGGGCAACCGCGGGTTCGCTTGGTGCGCCGAGTCGCCGATCCTCGAGCGTTGCCCGGGCGCGCGCTCGGCGTCTTGCTCGGGGACATGGGCGTTACTTGGTCGGGCAAGGTCCGACTCGGTGCGACCACGGGCGGCGCGCGTCTGGCCTACGTGACGTCTGCTCCGCTCGCCCAGCTGCTCGCCGAGCTCGGCAAGAACAGCGACAACTTCTACGCAGAAATGCTGTTCAAGACGCTGGGCGAGGGGCCCAAGGGCGAACCGGCGACGAGCCAAGCCGCTGCCCAGCGTGTACTCGCGTGGCTGGCGAAGGCGGGTCTCTCCGATCCACAGCTCAAAGTGGTGAACGGTTCGGGTTTGTTCGACGCCAATCGCGTCAGCGCCGAGCTCATCGCCCAGCTCTTGGCAAAGGTCTACCTGGATCCCCAACTCGGGCCCGACTTCGTCGCTCACCTGGCCATCGGCGGTATCGACGGCACGCTGCGGTCCCGGTTCCGCGGCGCCGAGATCCGCGGACGCGTCCGCGCCAAAACGGGTACGCTGCGCAATGCCGACACGTTGAGTGGCTACGTGCTCTCGAGCAGCGGTCGTCTACCGCTGGCTTTCGCGATTTTGGTCAACGGCATCGACGAGCGGCATGGCGACGTCCGCGCCCGGATCGACCGCGCCGTGGCGCGCCTTGCCGAGCACTGAACGACGCGGTTCTGGCGGCCTACTCTACTGCTCGGTTCAGCTCTTCGAGGGTCGCTTCGGCCGCGTCGGCGTCCATGCAGCCAGACAATGCGCCATGGTCGCACACCGCCAGCCCGGTGAAGCAGTCGACATCGGTAATCCAAACCTTACATTCCACCACTGTTCCGTGCTCGCACGCTGCGCTGCCGTTTCGCGCCGCCGTCGCCTCGGAAACCATGTAGTCCGTGCTGCCAGACACTTCCTGGGTGTCGGGGCGATCAGCGGGACCGCCACAGGCGATTGCGCAGAGCGCGAGGGCAATTGCCGCGACGCACGCCGCGAAGCGGGTAGCTCGTGGCGCTCGGGCTCTGGATTGTCTCTGGACTCGCCCCAGCGGTGCTGTATCGAACTGAGGCATGGTACGCGTCGTCTGCTGCATCCTCTCGAACAGCTAGACGGACCGGGCGGCCCGAAACCTTAGCGGTATCGCTGGCAAACCGCTTGAAAACGGCTGTAGGTGGCTTCAATACTCGCTCGGTCTCGAGCACCGAAGTACGTCACCCGATGCAGCTGCGGCGCCTCAGAAGCGCAGCAGGTCGTACCTGGTTTCGTCGTCCAGATCTTCGAACAGCACGCGGCGTGGCGGTAATCGTACGGACGTGGGCTCTGCTTCGTTGGCGGCGCGTTCCCCGCGGCCCTCGAGCGGGTAGAGCGTGGCGCGTTCGACGATCATTCTTACGTGATCGTGAATGACATAGTCGAGCTTCGCCACGACGAATCTCCACGTCGTGACGTCGTAGCTCACCTGATACGACCACGTCTCGCTCATGAGGTCGCCGCTTTGCGAAACGGTGATCACGAGATCGTGACCGTGTTCCGAAGGCGCGAATTCGACGTCCACGCCCGTCGGCTCACCCTCGCCAGGGGCCGGTGAGCAGGCGAAACCATGCCCATTGATCCCCCCCACTCGATATCGGGAAGGAGCGACCTCGATTCCCAGCACGAGCACACACGCAGGCCCTGTTTGGGGGTCGCTCTCCGGATCTCGTTCGAGCGTCACGAGCACGTCTTCCGTGCCGTTGGCACCGAAGTCCAACCACGTGCGCGGTCCCGCAGTGTAGCCTGGCGGCGCCAGCGACGCTTCGTCACCGGACGCGAACTCAGGTCCGATCGACTCGCCGAAGAGTGCTAGGGCCACTCGCTCGATGGCGGCGGCCGCGGGCGCCCCTGCGCTCGCGCGCGGCGCGTCGAACTCCGAATCAGAAACGGGCGCCGGTGTCGTGACGACCGTGGGTATCGAAGTGGCAGTTCGCGGGTTGGCGTACGGGGCACCGGCAGGCAGGGCGGTGCAGCTGGAGCATGACCACGCGACAGCCAGACTGCATGCCATCACGTGCGCTAGTCGTTGGTGCCGCCGAGTGCCGGGGAGCGCCTCGATCATGTGCTCACCTGTCGCGGCTGCGACCAAGTGTCAAGTATTTCTGGGCGCTTGGAGCGAGTGCCCGCCGAAATTCACGGAGTCAACAGGCGGCAGGGTTTGCGCTAACCTGGAGCGATGCAAGGCCAGTGCTTCTGCGGCGCGATTCGTTACGAGCTCAGCGGTCCGTACCGGCAGGCCACCGACTGCCATTGCAGCATGTGTCGCAGGATCAGCGGCGCAGCGAGCGTGGCCTGGGTGACGGTTCAGCGTGACCAGTTTCGGCTGCTCGCGGGCACGCCGAAGAGCTTTCGTTCCAGCGGCCACGCCACGCGTAGCTTCTGCGCCGCGTGCGGCACGCCGCTGACCTTTTGCTCCGATCGTCTCCCGGATGAGATCGATGTGACCATCGCCTCGCTCGACGAGCCCGATCGCGTGCCGCCCGAGGATCACACCTGGGTCAGCTCCAAGCTCGGCTGGGTCGAGATTTCGGATCGGCTGCCGCAGTTCGAAAAAGCTCGGCCCTAGTCGGGTAGGCCCGGCACTGCGAGCGTGACAGCCTTCAGCAGCGCGCGCGACGTCACGTACAAGGTCTTCCGATCGCTGCCACCGAAGGTTGCGTTCGAGGACTCGCCGGTCGGAACGATGCCCAGCGGCTCGCCGCTCGGTGAAAACACCTCCACCCCATTGGCCGTGCCCGCGTACAGGTTGCCCGCGCAATCGACGGCCATACCGTCGACCGTTTGGTTCTGCGCGGTCACGAACACGTCGCCACCACCGACGCTGCCGTCTTCCCCGATGGGGAAGGCATGGATCTGGCGATTGCCGACGTCGCCGACGTAGAGCGTGTTCTCGTCGGGGGACAGCACGGTCCCATTGGGACGGGACACGGACTTATTGGCCGCGCTAAGCTCGCCGCTCGGTGGCAGATGGTAGAACCCCGTGTCGGGATCGGTGAAATACAGGTTGCCGTCGCTGCGGACGATCAAGTCGTTGGGCTTGTAGCTTCCAGGCCCGACGAGCGTGTCGATCACGGTCGCGCCGGCGTTGTCGACGCGGGTGATCTGCCTGTCGCGCTGATCGGCGACGATCAGCTGGTCGTCGTTGTCGATGGCGAGGCCGTTGCTGCCGCTCGCCTCCATGAACACCTCGGGGGTCGTGGAGGGTGGCACGAGTTTCCAGATGCGCTCGGTGGGAGAGGAGGCATTGTCGGAGAAGAACAGCGTTCCGAGGCTCCCCACCCAGACCGGTCCCTCGAGAAACGCGAAGTAGCTGGACTGCGGCGCCGCAATCTCCTGAACCGAACCCATGCCGGCGAGGGGATCACCGTAGCTCGCTCCGGGAACGCAGACGGCCGCTGCGGAAGCGCCTCCCGTCGGGGTGTTTCCGGTGCCGCCAGAACCGCCGCCAGTGGCGCTCGAGCCGTCCGTCGAGCTAGCCCCGCCTCCGGTGCTGGTGGCGGCGCTGCTCGTGGTGCCCGTCGTCCCGCCGGCGCTGCCCGCGGTGCTCGTGGCATTCACGCTCGTGGTCGTGGATGAGTTGCCGGCGGTCGTGCTCGCTGCAGCCGCGTTCTGGGTGACGCCGGCATTCGTGCTCGCGGTGCTCGTGCTCGTGTTCGTGCCCGCGGTCGCGGCTGCGCCGGAGGTCATCGTGGTGGAGCTCGCGGTGCTCGGCGCCGGTGTCGTCGAGGCATCGTCGCCGCTGCACGCGGGCAGGGCAGCGGCACACGTCAAGTGAGCGAGTAAGGGATATCGGTAGCGACTCATGGCAAGGGTTCGCTCACGCTAGCACCGTCCCGCGGAGGGGAAAGCGCGGATCTGCATGGCTTTTTCGCGGCGCCCTGCGCAAAGCGGGCGGAAGTTGCCTCGCCGCGGCATTCGTCGGTATATGTCGACCCGGATGTCGCTCGCTCGTCGACTCTTGCCTCTCACTTTGGTCCTGTGCGGCGGGGGTGCCGCGCAGGCAGAGCCCGCCGCGTCAGAGCCAGCCGTGCCCGCATGGTGCGCCGAGGGCACCACCGCGCTCGACGCAGGCACGTGCTATTTCGAGCCAGCGGCGGCCGCCACCGAGGCTCCGACGACGCTGATTGTCTTCTTGCACAGCCTGGTGCGTGCCAATTCGGACTGGCAGTACGAACAGCAGCGCCTGATGATGCGCACGGCTTCGGCGATGAACGTCGCCGTGTTGATGCCGCGCGGCCGCGTGGGCATCGGACCCGGGCAAGATCCGCGCACGGTGGCCTGGCCGGGCTCGCCTCGCACTCAAGAGCTGTATGAAGCAGCCGTGCTGGCTGAATGGGATCGTGCGCGCGCAGCGATCGAAACTACGCGCGGGCAACGGTTCAGCCGGGTCTTGATCTTCGGTTTCTCGAACGGCGCGTACTACGCGACCACGCTGGCCGTGCGCCAGCGTTATCCGGCGGACGGCTACGGCCTCTTCGCCGGGGGCAGCGGGAGCAAGTACAATCGCTTGTTAGCGAATCGCTCCGGCGCCCACGTGCCAGTGTTCGTTGGCTACGGTACCAAGGACCCAGCGGCAGCGGACATGCGCTCGCTGGCGCGCATGCTCGGCGATCTCGGCTGGCCGCACCAGGTCAAGGCCGCGAACATCGGGCATTGGGTGAGCGACGCGCAGCTGCAGTCTGCGATCCGCTTTCTGGTTCATTCTTCCAGCGAGCGGTGACGCGCGCCGCTGGCCGCGCCCGCCGGCGCCACGTCCTCGCTGGCCTCACGGGCCTCACGAAGGCGCACGATGGTTTCGGCCATGGCCTGCAGCAGGGCCGTGGCGATTTCCGGTTCTTGTCGCATCGCGAGCAGCACCTCGGGCCGTCGCAGCACGAGCAGCTCGCAATCCTCCTCCGCTTCGATGTCGGCGCTGCGCGTGCCGCCGGCGAACAGCGCGATTTCTCCGAAGACCTGGTCGGGCCCGAGGGTCTCGAAGGTCACAGCGCGCGCCGCCCGCCGAAAATCAGCGGATCTGAGCTTACCGCTGATCACGACGTAGAGTTCGTCGGCAGCCGCGCCACCGCGCACCACCAGCGTTCCCGCCTTGACGTTGCGGCGTGACGCCCGAGCAAAGAGCACGTCTCGCTGCTCCTTCGCCAGTAAGGCGAACCACTGCTCCCCGGTTTCGCACATCCCTCCACGCTACCAGTCGCCCGAGAGCCCGCAAAGCGAGACCGGAGCTGCGCCGAATTTCCCCGAGGATCCGTGAGTTAGCGAGTCTGCGTGGTAGACTGCGAGCGTGGTTCAGGCCTTTCGGCGACTTTCGGCGCAGATCCGCGGCTCGGGAGCAGTGTTAGCGTGCGTCGCTGCCGGTAGTTGCTCCAAGACTCACTCGGCCGCTCAGGGCCAACCGTCTTCGAACTCGAGCGCTCCGCGGGTGGCCGAGCCGCGCTCCAGCGCAGCTACCGGATCGAGCAGCGTTTCCGAAGCACCAGCGGCGCGCGCGCCGAGCGTTCCGCACGCAGCGTCGTCGTTCGTCCCACTACCCGTGGGCTGCCGGGAGCCTCGCGTGGCAGCCGCGAACGCGCCGCTCTCAGCGCTCGCTCGCGCCGGATGGAGTTGGCCCTGGGTGACGCAGACGTTGCTCGCCTACGAGCAACGTTTCGTCTTCGAGCCTTCGGAGATTGGCGAGGCCCGGCGCGTGACGCTGCATCAACGCGAGCTGAAGGCGCAGCCCAAGGCCCCTGGTCGCGTCGAGCTCGTCGCCGCCTGCCGCACCCCCGAGACCTGCAACGAGCTGGCCACGGTGCTGCGCGACTCGATTCCTGGCAACCGAGCTACCCCTTACTGCGCCGCCGGACCGGAACCGGAAACCGGCTTGTCGCTCGCGTGGAGCACGCTGCTGCCGCCGCCGCCCCAGAGCGCTGCACCGGGGCAGACCGCTCAGGCAGTCGCCGCTGGCCCTCACGACGTGGAGAAGGCGTGCGTGCGTTGGGCCGTGTGCAGTCACCAGCAGGAGCCTTCCCGTTCCGCAGAACTGGGGCTCGCGTGCGTGAAGGATCCGAATCGGTACGAACGCGAGCGGCGCTGCGCGTCGGGGCCGACGTGTTTCGACGTGGCCGCGTGCGCAGGACAGGGCACGCGTAGCGGCCCGGAACTGCCGCTGTGGCGTGACTTCGATGCGCAGGCCGACCACCGCGAAGCCTTCTGGCGCGCAGGCCGCCTGCTCTACAGTCCCGGCGGTGATCCGCTCGCGCCATCCATGCTCTACGGCCAGACCGCGGTGGACTTGGAGACATGGCAGAAGCAGAAGTCAACCGGGCGTTGGTTCGTCGTTGCCACCAGCTACGATGCCACGGACCCGGCCGACATGGGCTCCGGCATGCAAGCGATGCAGAGCACGAGCGGGACTTGGCAACTGCAGTATGCCAGCTTCCACGTCACCATCTTCGGGCCCTCCCAAACCGCCAGCGGCGAGGGCGACAACGTCACTGGGGTGCCGAGCTTTCAATCGACCTTGGGGCGAGGAAGCGGCGAGCTGCTCTTCGACTACGACGCCGACGGAGTGCCCGAGGTCGGGGTGTTCCAAACGAGCTGGCACCACACGATGCCGCCGCAGGTCGTGCTCGGTGTATGGACCGTCGAACAGGGACGCGTCGTGCCCTACGGGCCCGCGGATGGGTTGTCCGCCGTGGGTGTCGCGGACGTCGACAACGACGGCCGCCCCGATCTTTTGCTGGATTCACGCAGGGAGTTTTTGGGGCCGGGGGGCTGCAGCTACAGCGGCGACCTGTCGTGCATGGCGGAATCTCACTCGAGTCTCCAGCCAGACGGAGTCGCACACGCCTTGCCCAACGGCAGTTTTTCTACCAAGGACGCCATCGCCCGAAGGGCGGCCCGCGACCTGTAGTAACGTCGTCTCGAGCTCACAGCTCGAGCGAACGCGCGTGCCATTCCTGCATGCTGCGCACACCCGCTACGTCGCCCTGCTTCAGCAAGGCGCGCACTTCCAGCGCGTCCACGACGGCCATGGCCGCCGACATCGTGGTGAAGTACGGGATGTTCGAGAGCAGGGTGTTGCGCCGGATGGAGTAGCTGTCTCGGATCGCCTTGCTCCCCTGGGTGGTGTTGATCACCATTTGAATCGTGCCTTCGAGGATGGCATCGACCACATGCGGAGAGCCGTCGAGCACCTTCTTGACGACGTCCGCCGGGATGTGGGCTTGGGCCAGCGCTCGCGCGGTGCCGCGCGTTGCCACGATGCGGAAACCCAAGTTCCTGAGGCGGCGCGCGACGTAACATGCATCGGCCTTGTCTTCGTCCTGAACGCTGATGAAGGCTCGGCCGCGCACAGGCAGCGAAAACCCCGACGCCGCCAGTGACTTACCAAACGCCATGGCCACACTTAGCGATACCCCCATGACTTCACCGGTGGACCGCATTTCCGGTCCCAGAATCGTGTCGACTCCCGGGAACTTGTTGAAGGGGAACACCGATTCCTTCACCGCCACGTGGGTCGGCAGTGGCGCGTCTTGGAAGCCAAGCTCGTCGAGCGAATTGCCCACCATCACCTTGGCCGCCACTTTGGCCAGCGGTCGCCCGGTCGCTTTGGCCACGAACGGCACCGTGCGGGACGCCCGCGGGTTGACTTCGAGCACGTAAACCTCGTGGTCCTTCACGGCGAACTGCACGTTCATCAGGCCCACGACGCCGAGCTCGACCGCGAGCGCCCGAGCATTCGCCTCGATCGTCGCGACCACCGCGGGGTCGAGTGAGTGCGGCGGCAGCACGCTGGTCGAATCTCCCGAGTGCACCCCGGCTTCTTCGATGTGTTGCATCACGCCACCGATCACGCAGCGCTTGCCGTCCGCAACGCAATCGACGTCGACTTCGATCGCGTTCTTCAGATACTGGTCGATCAAGAGAATCGGCGCCTTGACCCCGTCCTCGCGCGCCGCGTCGACGGCCAAGCCCACGTAGGCTTCGAGCTCGTCGTCGGACCAGCAGATCATCATGGCGCGTCCGCCGAGTACGTACGACGGTCGCACCAGTACCGGGTAGCCGATGCTGGTCGCGATCTTGCGCGCCTCGTCCACGGTCTTGGCAATGCCGGCTTTCGGTCGCTGGAGGTTCAGCTTGGTGAGCAGCGCATCGAAACGCTCGCGATCCTCGGCGCGGTCGATGGCGTCTGCGGGCGTCCCCAACAGGCGAATGCCGGCCATTTCCAGCGGCACAGCCAGCTTGAGTGGGGTCTGACCTCCGAATTGGACGATCACTCCCAAGAGCTCCCCCGACTTGGCCTCCTCGTGACAGATGTTGAGCACGTCTTCCAACGTCAGGGGCTCGAAGTACAAGCGGTCGCTGGTGTCGTAGTCGGTCGACACCGTCTCGGGATTGCAGTTGACCATGATGGTCTCGATGCCCAGCTCGCGCAGCGCGAACACGGCATGGCAGCAGCAGTAGTCGAACTCGATGCCCTGCCCGATGCGGTTGGGCCCGCCTCCCAGGATGATCACCTTGCGCTTCGAGCTGACTTCGCTCTCGGACTCGCTCTCGTAGCAGGAGTAGAGGTACGGGGTGTGCGCCGGGAATTCGGCGGCGCAGGTGTCGACCCGCCCGAACACGGCGCGGACCCCGAGTCGCTCGCGTTCCTTGCGGATCTCCAGCTCGGTCATGCCCTTCAGTTGAGCGAGTTGCGCGTCGCTGAAGCCGAGCCGCTTGCTGTCGTAGAAGAGCTCGTAGCTGAGCTCGGATTCTTGCACCCGCTTCTCGTGCGCGATCAGGCGCGCGAACTGGCTGATGAACCACGGATCGATGTGGGTGAGGGCGTGCACCTTCTCTTGGGAGAAGCCGGCGCGCAGCGCATCCCCGACGTAGAAGAGTCGGTCCGCTGTGGGCCGTGCAATCACCTTTTCCAGCGCGTGTGCGTGCTCGTCACCGGTGGGAGGCGGCAACGTGGGCTTCGGCTTCTGTGCGGGCGGCGCGTCGTGCGCCAGGTCGCGGTCGTCGCTCTTCTTCTGGGCCAGCACCCGGTAGTCGAGCCGGTCGGTGAGCGTGACAAAACCAGCCTTCCCTGTCTCCAGCGAACGAGCTGCCTTTTGCAGGGCTTCCGGGAAGGTGCGCCCGATGCTCATGGCTTCGCCCACGCTCTTCATCTGGGTGCCGAGCTGGTCGTCCGCTCCGGGAAACTTCTCGAACGCGAAGCGAGGCCACTTGACCACTACGTAGTCGATGGTCGGTTCGAAGGCAGCGCTGGTCTTGGTGATGTCGTTCTCGATCTCATCCAGCGTCATGCCCACCGCGAGCTGGGCCGCGACCTTCGCGATCGGGTAACCGGTAGCTTTCGAGGCGAGCGCGCTGGAACGGGACACTCGGGGATTCATTTCGATCACCAGCACGCGCCCCGTCTTCGGGTCGACGGCGAACTGCACGTTGGACCCCCCGGTCTCGACACCGATCTCGGTCATCACCGCGCGCGCTGCGTCCCGCAAGCGTTGATACTCGCGGTCGGTGAGGGTCACCGCCGGGGCCACGGTCACCGAGTCGCCGGTGTGCACCCCCATGGGATCGATGTTTTCGATCGAGCAGATCACGATGAAGTTGTCGTTCTTGTCGCGAATGACCTCGAGCTCGTACTCCTTCCAGCCGAGCACGCTTTCTTCGACGAGCACCTCACCGGTGGGCGACTGCTTGAGCGCCCAGGCCAGCTTCACATCGAGATCTTCGGGGCGATCGACGATGGCGCCGCCGGCTCCGCCCATCGTGAAGCTCGGTCTCAGGATCACGGGATAGCCCGTCGTCTTGGCGATTTCGCGACCCTCGGCCACCGACCGCGCGTAGCCGGAGCGTGGAGACTCGAGCCCGGCGTGCTCCATCGCCTGCTTGAACAACAGGCGATCTTCTGCCTTGCGGATGGAGTCGACCTGAGCGCCGATGAGCTTCACCCCGTGCTGCGACAGCACGCCGCTCTCGTGCAGCTGCAGCGCGAGATTCAAGGCCGTTTGGCCGCCGAGCGTGGGCAGCAAAGCGTCGGGTTTTTCACGCTGGATGATCGCCGAAAGGTGATCGACGTCGAGCGGCTCTATGTAGGTGCGACGGACCAGCTCCGGGTCCGTCATGATCGTGGCCGGGTTCGAGTTGACCAGCACCACGTCGTAGCCCAAGGCCGTGAGGGCCTTGGCGCCCTGAGTTCCCGAGTAGTCGAACTCGCAGGCCTGTCCGATCACGATCGGGCCCGAACCAATCAGCAAAATCTTCTTGATGTCTCGTCGGCAAGGCACGATTGGGCGGATTAGCACAGCTTGGTAGCGTGCCCGCGTCGAAATCATGGACCACCAGAAAGTCCGCGAGCTTGTGACTCGACGCTATTCCAACGCTGGGTGCCCGCGCCGCCGCGCTGCGCTCCGCACCCGAGCCCCGTGCCGAACTGGGAGCCTAAGCTGCGGTATCCACGATAGAATCCACCGAAAATCGTACTGAACAACCGTGCCCCATGCGCGCGCAGCGTCCAGAGCTTGACGAGTGCTGCCCCTTCCGTCATAAGACCCCGCCCGAACGCCACCAGCGCCACGCTCTCGAAGGCTAGCGCCGGTCGCGGACACGCTCTGCCGGCGGCAGTGCACACGACGCTGGGCAGCCCGGAGAAACCTTCACATGGCCAAGATGAAAACCAACCGCTCAGCGGCGAAGCGCTTCAAACTGACGGGGTCCGGTCGCGTGCGACGCCCCAAGGCTGGCGGTCAGCACCTGTTCTCGGGCAAGTCCCGCAAGCTGCGTCGCCGTCACCGCGACAACGACATCGTTTCCCCCGCGCTCGAGAAGCGCGTCAAGGGCATGCTGCCCTACGGCTGAACCAGCCCGCGTGTGGATGAAGTTTAGGAGAGTACCATGTCTCGCGTAAAAAGAGGACCGAGCCCCAGGCGCCGTCACAAGCGCGTTTTCGCGCAAACCAAGGGTTTCTGGGGAGGCCGTAAGAATCGCTACCGCCAGGCAGTCCGCGTGCTGTGGAAGTCGTGGCAGTATTCCTACATTGGGCGCAAGCTCAAGAAGCGTGACTTCCGCTCACTCTGGATCGTGCGGATCAACGCCGCATGCCGCCAGAACGGCACCACCTACTCGCAGCTCATGGGCAAGCTGAAAGAAGCCGGCGTCGAGCTAGACCGCAAGGTCCTCGCCGACATGGCCTTGAACGACGCGGCTGCCTTCAAGCAGCTGACCGAGCTCGCCGCGCGCGCCTGAGCACGCGCCGCACCCGAAGCGCTCTTTATTGACCTCGAAGCGCCCTGTGTCCGACGCCAGTGGTTCGATCGAAGCGGGGCTCGAGGCCCTGAGCGAGCGCTACCGCCAGCGTTTCGCCGATGCCGACGACGAGCTTGCCTTGCGGGGCGCTCGCGCCGAGGTGCTAGGTAAGAAAGGGGAGCTCACGACGGCCCTGCGCGGCATGAAGGACGTGGCTCCCGACCAGAAGAAGAGCGTCGGTGAACTGGTCAACCGCGTACGCGCCTCGATCGAAGACATGTTCGAGGCGCGGCTTGCCGCGCTACGCCAGGGAATGCTCGAGGCGGAGCTCAACGCGCGCCCCTTCGACCTTAGCCTCCCCGGGCGCTTGCCCGTAGGGCGCGGTCACCTGCACCCGGTGCGCCAGGTGATGGACGAAATCCTCGACATCTTCAAGAGCCTCGGCTTCGAGGCGAGTTGGGGACCCGAGGTCGAGGTCGAGGCCAACAACTTCACCAAGCTGGCGTTCCCGCCCGATCATCCTGCCACCGACATGCAGGACACGTTTTGGGTCGACGTCGCCGGGGCCGACCCAGCAGCGCGCCCGCTGCTCCGAACGCACACCTCCAACGTGCAGGTGCGCGAGATGAGTTCTCGAAAGCCGCCGATGGCGGTGGTCAGCGGCGGCGCTGTTTATCGCCGCGATGACGACGTGACGCACTCGCCGATGTTCCACCAGATCGAAGGCTTTTTGGTGGATCAACGCGTCAGCTTCGCCGAGCTCAAGGGTGTGCTCACGGCATTCGCGCAGCGCCTCTACGGCCCCGATACGCCGGTGCGATTTCGTCCCAGCTACTTCCCCTTCGTAGAGCCGGGCGCAGAGGTCGACGTAGGTTGTGTCTTCTGCAAGGTCGAAGACGGCACCCGTGCGAGCTGCCGCGTGTGCAAGACCAGCGGCTGGCTCGAGATCCTCGGTTGCGGCATGATCCATCCCGAAGTTTTTCGCCACTGCGGCATCGACGCAGAAGCATATACGGGGTTCGCGTTCGGGATGGGCGTCGAGCGAGTGGCCATGCTGCGCTACGGCATTCCCGATATCCGCGTGTTGTTCGAGAACGACCCGCGGTTCCTCGCCCAGTTCTGAAGCCGCGCAGCCCTGACGACCTGGGGCGCCTAAAAGCCGCCGAGACACTCGAGGCATTGAGTCTTCAGCCCCGGCCGCCGACACCCCAAGGCCCCCCCGTTCCCACCCCCCTCAGCGGTCTGCCGCCGCTCACGCTCTCCCGCAGTCCAGTCGTCCCGCCACTCGCTGGGTCCGCGCGCCGCTCGTGGGTCCCCGCGCCGCTCGCCGGGTCCCCCGCGCCGCTCGCCGGGTCCCTCGCGCCGTTCGCTGCGACGCTGGTGGGAGCCATTCGCACGGCGTCTCGCAGCACGTATCGCGCGAGTGGTTCCCTGACTTTCAGCGCCTTCCGCGCCCGCTTGCGGGCCATGAAACCTGTGCCGTAGTCGCGATCGGCTTCCAAAGCATTATGCGCTGGGCACCTGAGGCCAAGGTTATCAGCTGTGTCCGCACCACCTTTGGCCCAAGGCTGCTGGTGAGCGAACTGCAAGCCGCGTGTCGCGTTGCAGCGGTGGCCGTCCTCGCCGACAAAACCACAGCGCCCCTCATCGCGTGGCCACACCTCCCGGCGGGCCGAGACCGGGAGATGGCGAGTCCGCCCACCCGTCGGGATCGATGCTCCGACTCGAGGCGGCCGCGCTCGAGGTGCGCTCTTTCGATCTTCCGGTGCGCACTTTCGATCTTCCGGCGCGCACTATCGATCTTCAGGCGCGCTCTATCGATCTACCGGCGAGCTCTTTAGATCTTCCGGCGCGCCCTTTCGATCTTCCGGTGCGCCCTTTCGATCTTCCGGCGCTCCCGCTCGAGGTGCTCTCGGCTTGGCAGTGATACCGGTCTTGCGCTTGTGGACTTGGACCAAAAGCGCGTCCAAGGCGCGTTCGAGGATCACGGCCAGATCCCCGTTTGGGATCTGGTGAGCGAGCAAGTCTTGGAGCTCGTGGAGCT
>JAICQQ010000135.1 GCA_025937785.1 Polyangiaceae bacterium | reverse complement strand
CAGCGGTTGTCGGCGATCGTCGCCAGATCGCGAATATGATCGAGGTGCGCATGGCTGATGAGGCACGCTTCCAGCCGCAGTTGCGAGTTCAGATCCATGCCTCGCGTCAGCGAGCCCGCGTCGAGCGCCAGGCGTTCGTCGACTACGAAAGCGCTCGTTCGATGTCGAGGTGTCTCGCCCCCATGGCAGCCGATGACCCTCAGCTCCACGATCCCCCAAGACGTTCGTGCCGATCGACGCCACTGCAGAGAGGCGATCCCATGAGCCTCTCATAGTAGCTTGCCCCTCGTACCTGCTGCAAGGCAGCGCGGAAACGCTGCGCGGTGTCAGGACCCCCCGGCGCTGACCAGGGGGTCGGTTCTAACGAATGCAGCAGCGCGGTGGGCTCAATCGAGGTCGTCGAGCCCGCCCATGCCGCCCATGCCGCCCATGCCGCCCATGCCGCCCATGCCACCCATGCCACCCATGCCACCGCCACCAGCGGGTGCGGCTGCCTTCGGCTTGGGGCGCTCGACGATGGCGCACTCGGTCGTGAGCATGAGCCCAGCGATGCTGACCGCGTTGAGCAGCGCGCTGCGGACGACCTTGACCGGATCGAGGATACCCTTCTCGATCAGGTCGCCGTACTCGTCGGCGCGGGCGTCGTAACCATAGGCACCCTTGCCGGCAGCAACCTTTGCGACCACGACCTTGGCCTCTTCGCCGGCGTTGGCGGCGATGTAAAACAGCGGGCTCTCCACTGCACGGGCGAGCAAGCTAGCGCCCATCTTCTGCTCGGGGTTCGGAAGCTCGAGCTTGGCCAAGGCGTCGCGGGCCCGGAGCAGCGCCACGCCGCCGCCAGCGACGTAGCCCTCTTCGACTGCTGCGCGCGTGGCCGCGAGCGCATCGTCGAAGCGCGCGCGTCGCTCGCGCTGCTCGAGTTCGCTCGGAGCCCCGACCTTGATCACCGCCACGCCACCGGCCAAGCGGGCCAGGCGCTCTTTCAGTTTGTCCTTGTCGTAGGTGCTGTTGGTCGCTTCGATCTCGCGTTTGATGCCCTCGACGCGGCCCTGAATCGCGGCCTTTTCGCCCTTGCCGTCGATGATGGTGCAGCTCTCCTTGTCGATCTCGATGCGGCGCGCGCGGCCCAGATCGGCGAGCGTCGCACCGTCCACGCCACGACCCAGGTCCTGCATGAATGGAGTCGCGCCGGTCAGCGCAGCGATGTCCTTGAGCAGCTCCTTGCGGCGCTCGCCGAACCCCGGAGCCTTCACGGCAGCCACCTTCAGCACGCCACGCAGCTTGTTCACGACGAGCGCGGCCAGCGCTTCGCCGTCCACATCGTCGCCGATGACCAAAAGCGATGCCCCTTCCCGGTTGACCGCCTCGAGCACGGGCACGAGATCGGGCATCGAAGAGAACTTGCGCTCGGCCACCAGGACGTACGGGCTCTCGAGCTCGACCAGCATGTCGTCTTGATTCGTGATGAAGTACGGCGAAATGTAGCCGCGATCGAACTTCATACCTTCGACGATCTCGACCTCGTCGCTCATGGCTCGGTTCAACTCGACGGTGATGGTTCCGTCACGCCCCACGCGCTCCATCGCGTCGGCGATGACGCCACCGATGGATTCGTCGGCGTTGGCGCTCACCATCGCTACGTGCTTGACCTCGGTCTGCGAGTCCACCGCCCGACTCATCGCCTTGAGCTCGGTGATCATTGCCGCGCAGGCCTTGTCGAGCCCGCGCTTCAGATCCATCGAGTTCACGCCCGCCTCGACGAGTTTGATGCCTTCGTTGAAGATCCCTTGAGCCAGCACCGTGGCCGTGGTCGTGCCGTCCCCCGTGTCGTCGTTGGTCCTCGAGGCAACCGCCTTGACCATCTGGACACCCAAGTTCTCGACCTTGTCGCTCAGCTCGATGTCCTTGGCGACGGACACCCCGTCCTTCGTGACGTTGGGAGCGCCCCAGCTCTTCTCGAGCGCCACGTTCCGGCCTTTTGGACCAAGGGTGATTCTGACGGTATTTGCCAGTGCATCCACACCCCGGCCGATTTCTCTTCGGGCGCTGCGTTCGTACACGATTTCCTTGATGCTCATGGTCCTCTCGTTCTCCTCTGGCCTACAGGCCCGCGGGAAAGTAAGCTCTCGTTGGCGAAGGTCAAGACCTAACCGCCACGAGACCCAACCGCCACGAAAAACACAAGCCATTGCTTGCATCAGTGGCGAATTGGCGATAGGTAGCCGGCCCCACACCGGACGACTCGCGGGGACCGGCATCACCCCCCGATCCCGAGAGCTGCCCGGCCCGGCCCGAACCCAGCACTCAACGCACTTATCGAGGAACGCGCGCACACATTGGGGAATCGTCTAACGGCAGGACACAAGATTCTGGTTCTTGTTATCTAGGTTCGAATCCTAGTTCCCCAGCAAGGTCGGATCAGGACCGAGGGCGCATCGATCACTCCCCTGTTCCGAAAAAATCATTCGAGCGAAATTCACGCAGAGTTCTACAAATCGGCCCCATCGTCTAGTGGTTAGGACATCGGCCTCTCACGCCGGTAACACGAGTTCGAATCTCGTTGGGGTCACCCGAGGAAGCAGCGCCCATGTCGTGCGCGCCTTCTTCGCTCAAGGGGGATGGGGGGCTACGTCGACGCTTGCGCCGAGTCGACCCATGGGCCATTAGCGCCGCGCCCGCCCGCAGGCCTGCGAACCGCGGCTTGGGCTTATTTCTGGCCCGACGCCGGGGCCAGGCTCGACGGGGGTTGTCGTTCTCGAAGGCCGTCTTAGGTTGTGAAGCAAGTGCCGGGATGACGACCCACCGCCCCATCCTGGGTGCCCCGGCGCCCAGAGGCTCCGTGCTCACTCTCCCCAATCCCCATCCGCAGCACGGAGCCTCGCCCCATTTTTTCGTCCGGAAGCTTCCGGTTCGCTGAGCCTGCTTACTCGGGCCCCTCTGCGTTCAACGCGCCTACCACCACACTTCCCTCGCCTGCCCTCAGGCGTTGGCCGGCCTGAAGCTGGACCGAATCAGCGGCGAGCTGGCCGCCGCTCACGCGAACAGTGCCCGACGTGACGCCGGCCTCGAGCGTGCCGGCACCCGGCTGGTACGTGAGGAAGAAGGCGCCCGCGGTGGTTTGAGCCAGGTAGGGGCCCGCCAGGAACGACCAGTGCTGGCCACCTTGGTCACTGACCTGCACGTCGATCGCGCCGCCCTCGAGGGTGACGCGGGTGCGTCCGCCTCCGTTTCGATAGACGCGTGCGCGGGTGCCCACCACCAGGTCGATGTGGGCCCCGGCGCCGAGCTCGACACGCGTGGGCGCACCGTACTTTGGCCCCTCGAGCCACAAATCCTCCGCGCGAGCCGCGGCCGGCGCGCCTTGAGCACGAAATGCAAAGTGCCAGGCGCCGAGGCCCGCCACACCCGCGAGCAGCACACTCGCGGCGATGCCGAGCGCCTTCTTGTCCGCGCGGCGGCGTGTCAGCGCCGGGGCCTGCTTCAAGAAGGTCACTCGCACCGCGTCGTAGCGCTCGTCCGAGATGCCGCCGAGCCCCTCGGCGACCCGCTCGCCTACCCGCTCGAAATCGTTCACGGCGCGGCGCTCGGCTCCGAGCTCAGCTCTCCCAGCCGAGCTCGGGTTGATCGGGGTCGGCGCTGTAGTCGGCCATCGAGCGCAGATGCGCCTCGGCCTGAACCAAGCGGGCGCGTACCTGAGCCACCGAAACACCACACAAGACCGCGGTGTCGCTGAGCGCGCGGCCTGCGACGTAGCGAAGACAGAATGCGATGCGCACGTCCGGGTCGAGGTCACCCAGGCGTTCGTACAGCAGCAGCGCTTCGTCTGACGCGGTGGACTCGAGCCGCACACGTCGAGCGCCGAGTTTGATCCAAAAACGCTGCCGGCGAAGGTACGAGCGAACGACACGCACGGCGTGCGCGTCGACCCAAGCCCCGAGCCGGCTCGGACTGACCCGGCTGCTGAACAAGCCGGCATAGGCCGCCAGTAGGCTTTGCTCGACCAACCGAGCGTGCGCTGCGTCGGGACCGATGAGCGCGCGTACGAGTGCGTGCATGCCGCTGGCGAAGCGATCATGGAAGCGCGCAGCGGCACCCTCGTTCCGCGCCGCGACGAGCTCGAGCAACTCCGAGCTGCTGCCTTCCCAGGTCAGGAGGCGGAGGTGCGGGGCCGACTGAACTCGGCCGCGTTGTTGCACACTGTCCTGCATTCTTCGTCTCAGCTAACGTTGACCGTTCTGCGTTCTCGTTGCCTCTGCCGCTGCGGTTCTCGCTGGCGTTGCCGTTCGATCCGTCTAGGCTGGGTCACAGTCACTCACACGGGTTCTCCATCAAAGTCCGGGCTCCATCGCCGGGGGCTCAATAGAGAGTGGCTTCGAGTCAGCCAAACGGGTCAGATTTGCGGTCTCTTCGAGCGGCGCCTGCCAGAATGATTCCCGCTATCCATCCGGCTGATCAAAACTGCATCGCGCCCCCGGCAGCAGCGGGAACGCTGGAAAGTTCACCAACAGCCGCGCCTCCCCACTGCGTTAGTCGAACGTTTCCGGCAGATCCGTTCCTGTATTTCGCAGAGTCAGGGAAAGTCGGTCGCAGGCAAGAAATGCAAACCGAGTGACTGTTGCGCAAGCGTTTCCGCATGCCGTGCGCGGACCGTCCCGCGCACAGGCGCGCTCGGGAAGCGCGTCCGGCCTACCCAGTGGGGTGACACTTTCGACCCCGGTCGTGCCACCACCGCCCGGTGCCGCTGCTCCAGGGCCTCGGGCGCCTCCTAATTTTAGGGGTCCAGCGCGAGCTCGGAGGGCAGCAGCAGCTGGTACTCGCCCCGGGCGTCCGCTCGAGCTTCGCCGACCTGGATGACCGCCTTGGCCTCGGCCGCGTCCACGGTGAGCGCGCCGCTCTCGTCGAGATAGACGTAGGCGCGAATCAAGGCGTCAGGGACGACGCCACCGAGCACGAGCGACTCGACGACGCCTTCATAGCGAATCGGCAGCGGCAGGCGCAGATCTCCGAGATCTATCGCGGGTGCGCTGTTGAACGCGGGCACGGTGATGTTGGGCTTCACCAGCCACGCAAACCCGCTCTCCGGCTCGGGTTTGACAGTCATGTTGAACACACCGGCGTCCGCCAACACGCTGAACGAACCGTCCGCCGCTAGTGCCACCGAGGTGGCGCGCGGCACGGGCGCTTCCCTCCACGTCGCCTCGACGATGGTGTCGGGCTGTTCAGAGGGGGAAGCGGACCAATTCACCGCAAAGCCGCTCGCGACCCCCGAGCCTGCCCGCAAGACCCTGCCCTCCACGCGGGCTCGCGGCGAAACGCTGACGGTCTTCCCGTGGACCTCGGGATCCGTATCGCTGAGGATCCAAGCGTCCTCGCCGATGGCCCAGGGGCGATCCTCGTCGGCGACGGGGATCGCGATGGCGCGGTACTCGCCCACGGGCAAGTCGACCAAGAACCTGAGATCGGCCTCGGTTTCGACGGTGGTCTGATACGTCGCGACGATGCCCTCGGGGATGGTGTCGTTGAACGTAGAGGTCTCGCGGTCGTCGCTCGTCGAAATGATCCGAATGCTGAAGGGAACCGCGCAGGCATTCTCGGCTTCAGGCAGCGGCATTTCCGAGGCGGGGGCCGCTTCGCACATCATCCCGCTCTGCTCGTTCAAATGGACCTGCCCGACCACGCTCACCACTTCCGGCAATCGCTCGAGGGCAATGGTGGCTTCACCCTCCCACAGCTCCGCCCCCGCCCGAGCTGCATACAAAGTAGGTGCTACGCCTCTGGCATCGCTCGGCGGCGCCAAACGCAACAACTGGTAGAGCGCGGGAACGTCGTCGGCGGTCCCCGTCGCGTACTCGACCGGTGAGTAGCGGAAGTTTTCGATGGTGTATTTCGTGCCGTCGTAGCCCTGAATCGAGTGTTCGCCCGACAACAAGGTGCCAGTGTGGCTGTCGACCATCGAGAGCGTCCACCCTGCAAGCGCGTCTTTTGCTTCGGGATCGCTTTGGGGCCACAAGATCATGACCTTCAGCGCCGCCGGAGGCGCGAGCACGAACGGAATCTGCACGTCACCTACGGGCTGATCGCCGGGCGGCGCATTTTCCTCGTCCGACACGCCAATGGGCTTGCGTCGAATCAGACGCGGGGTCGGCTGGCACGTTACCCCCCCCAAGGTGCTCTTGAGGTAGATGTCGTAGTAGCCCGGGGGCACGTTCAGCGAGAATTCGACCGGCCCGCTCAAGCTGCCAAGATTGACGGTGGTGGCGTAGCTCGTCGCAGCCAAGCCCAAGAGCTGCTCTGCCGGGGTGAAGCGCGCCTCGAGCGTGACCGAATCGACGTCCGCGAGACGGCACCCCTGCGCTTCGACGTACGAGTGGTCGACGGAGCCGGTCACGTGAACGATCGGACGCAGTTGCAGGCGCAGGCGCTGATCGTCCTCGGACAACTCCTGTTCGACCAGGTAGCGAACGCTGGAGATGGAGTCGCTGGGATCGCTCGCCACCATGGGCGGGACCACCTCGAGCAGCACCTTCTCGATCTCACCTCGGACCGCGACACATTGACCGTCGACACAGCGCCCCCCGCGGCAATCCGAACTCGCCTCGCATTGGTTGATCGATTGTTCTGGCGCGGTGTCCTCGAGCGAGCGCACCGCCGTGCACCCCAGCTCGACGGACAGAGCTAGAACCCCGGCGATCAGCGCCGATGCGCGCATCGGAAGGGGACGACCAGCGTAAGACATGTCCTCGGCTTCACCCGAAGTAAGCTACAGGCGTGCCAGCAGCGCAAGTTGCTGGAAACCAGCGTTTCTTTCGCGGGAAGCCTGACATCACTGTCAGAGCGCTCGGGCCGATTTTCCGCTCGCAACGTAACTACGCCGCCGTGAAAGGGCCGCCCGGGCGACTCATTGCCAGTGGCCTGCCTCCACCACCTCGTAGCCCGGACCGGCCTTTTTGTTGCCATCGTACTTCGCGAGCACGACACCGGCGCTGCCTACCTTGAACTTGGTGTCGTCGTAGCCTTTGACGTCCGAGAAAGTCACCGTGAAAAACTGCCGGCTCATGCCCATGGGATCGTTGGGCAGCTGCGGCGTGTAGACGATGGCGATGTCGAAACCGTCCTTGGTGAGGTTCACCATCGTGCCGGTGAACAGGATCCACTTCCCCTTCGCTTTGGCATCGAACGCCTTCACGGCCTTCGCCTCGTCCTTCAGCGTCTTGTTCTCTTTCAGCTGCGCCTCCAGATCCTTTGCCACCAGAAAGCCCTGGGCCTCGCCGTAAGCCTTCGCGAGCTTGGCGCGGCGTTCATCGGTCAGGTCCATCTCGATGGTTTCCGGCCGCATTGGCTTTTCAGGCTCGGCTGCTTCTACCGCGCTCGGCGCAGGTTCGGCGGCTTGCAGCGCAGAAACCGCCGGGGCGGCAGCCGCGGGCTCTTTTTTCTCCTCTTCGCACCCGAAGAGCCCAACGCCCAACACCAGCACAGCCATCGCGTTGTGAACCTGATTCTTCATGGAAACCTCCGGGAGCTCGTGCCGCGCTCGCTCATTCCGGGCGCGGTGACCAGCAGCGTTAACCGTGTTTCACACCGGAAACAATCCTTTTTGCCCGCGCAATCCGAGAGGTTACGAAACCGCCGGGTTGTCCCCGCTAGCGCCCGCCCTCCAGGCCCTCGATCGAGAAAGTACCCGGCGGGCGCGCTCTACCAGGTCCGAGGAGCGCGGCGCACACCCACACAGGCGCACACACCGCACCGTGAATGGTTCGTGAGCGCCACCGTTCGACGAATCGCTGCACCGTCTAACCTGGAGCTCGGTCGGGTCCCGTCTTCTCATCGCGCTTCGATGCTCGGTTGGCACCCTCGCCATCCTCGATCGTGCGGCCTCGACGCATCGATTCCAACGACGACAGGAAGCTCCGTTCCAACGAGATCCCCGAGAACGCGAGAACCGGATGCACGCTCACCGCCGCAGGTCCTCGCCTATGCGTGGTGCACCCCACACGCACTTACCAGAGCGATCGAGACGCGCGTCGTACGCACAACGCTGTCCCTGTGCGACAAAGTGAGAGCGGCGCTTCGTTGCTAATCACCCGCTAACATTTCCTACGTCGACGGCCTGACAAAATCACGAACTCGCACCAAGAAAGCCACATTCACGTCGTCGGCGCGCAGGCAGGTCACCTGCGGCGCTACAGCGCGGCGGCAATTACCGCGATTGGAGCGGTGTGGGTGCGAGTGTTCGCGAGTATCGCAAAGGACGCGCAGAAAACGCCTTCGAGCACCGCCATGAAAACCGAACGTAATACGCCTGTTTACTAGCCACACTTCCACGGAGCACGCCGATTGGCGTTCGCTTGGGCACTCGAGCAACACCTCGAGCAAAATCGTGGTCGCTCGCACCTTCTTGTTCTTGCAATCGCGGTTCACGTATGGTTTGAATGTTTGCACACTGAGAGAATCCGTCGGCTCATACCTTACCGGCGCGATTCAGAGGAGGAGCTAACATGAGGTTGATCAATAGATGGGCGCGCGTCGCGACCGCCGCTGCCGCCGGGGCGTTGGTCCTCGGCGTCGGCACTGTCGCCGCGCAATCCACGGGGGATCCGTGGTGGCACGAAATCTTTCAAGCCGGGCCAGACAACGGCCAATCCGAACAGGGCGAGGTGGCGATTGTCAGAAATCCCGCCCTCGGTTTTGACCTGATGTCGGGCAGCTTGGGTCGGGCGAAGCAGGCCTTCCCTGAAACCGAAGAGTACATTGGGTGCCAAGTCTTCACGGACCCCAACGACGGCCAGTTCCTCACCTGCGCCGCTCGTGATGCGTTCGGAAGCACGCTGGAATGCACGACTCTGTACGAACCTGGTGAATTTCAGCTGCGTCAGCACATGATGCTGAACGCAGCGCTCAATCTCACCGACACGCACTACGTGGCAATTGCCGTCAACCGAAACAGCGGGGAATGCGCCTCCCTCCAAGTAATGGCCGCCTCCGCCGATTTTTTAGCCCCTAGGGAGCCGCTCAGCGAGTGCACCGAGCAGAATTCGGTCGATCTCGGTCCGTTCGGCGGCTCCCCTGTCATCGTTCCCAACAACGCCTGTGTCAAGGTCACCAGGTTTGCGAAGCCCAGCTGGAAGTACGGGCCCAACCGTACGATGCAGCTCCAGAACCCAGCGGGTAACGCCTATCCCGTCGAGTTCGACTACAAGCAGGTCTGCACCAACCAGAAAGGGAGTGGCCGCTTCGATCACAACTTCGACGACCAGTACCTGCCTGGTCTCAGCGATGCGTGCACGCTGTTCATCAAGTTGAAGGGAAGAGGCAACGGCATCATCTCCCTTCGCTACTGGTAGGAGTTCGCCACCCGCGAGCCGCCGCAGGCTACGACTGGCGGGAGTGCCTTGCGGCGCTGGCTCCGAGGGCCCGTAAGGGTTCTCGTGGCCCTGGCAACCCCGTCATCCAAGGGGGTGGGCGCGCAGCATCGGGCGCGCAGCATCGGGCGCGCAGCATCGGACGCGCAGCATCGGACGCGCAGCATCGCCGCCGCCGGGGTTGTGGCCCCTCGAAGGCTTTGCTGCCCTCACCCCCTCTGCTCGCGACCCTGTGTCCCTGCTGACGACGACGCAGAGCGCGAGGCAATCGCCTCCGAGGGGGAGTCGTGACGCGCGAAGTTGCGCCCCATACGGTCTCCCGGGAACCGCAGCCCCCCGCACTTGCGCTGAGCCACTCCGATTTCGGCACCCCGCCGGCACCCCCGCCAAGGCACCACCCCGAGCGGTGGTCGAGCGACCTCCGTCCACGGGTGCCCAACCCGTCCGACAACGCGCCAATCCAGCGGAAAACACGCCACCGGCGTGGCCCGCAATCGATCGGCTACGAAACGATCACCCCGCCAGCGCCGCTAAGTACGCGGAAACGCTGACTGCATCACGCGGAGCCAGTGGGAGGCCTGCGCATCGCCGCGACCAGCGCGTTGGCCTGCGTCAGCTCTTCCATCAGCCTGGCAAGCGTGCGGAAGGTCACCTGCCTCGGGACGGCGCCTGCAATCTCGTCCACGAGCACCGTTGCCGACATGACAAGCACAGCAGCCGTGCGAATGTCGGTGTTTCTCGCGGTGGCGCGCTTCAAGAGGGCGCGCACGAGCTCGACGTCGTTCGGGCGCTTTCGGGGCGGCTTGCGCGGAGCAACTGGCTTGGTTCCCACGCGGCTGACCATACCGCCGGGGCACGGATGGAGGCAAGCCCACGACCCTCCGCACCGGACATGGCAGCGGAGCTGGCATGCCTCGCGTCCGTCATCCGGTGTAGCCTCGGGCTCGACGACGTGGACGATGCGGAAATCGAGGGGCGGAGCGGTACTCAGAGGTCGACTCGAAGCGTGGCGAGCGGGGCCGCAACGTCCCCTCGCCCACGGTGCCAGACACGGTCATGGGGCGTTGGTTCAAAGCGTGGATTGCCGATCGCGTGGCGCGCGGGCTCTCGACGACCGACGACAACGTCACCCACTATACGCTGCAGTTCGCGCCCAGCATCGGCCCGAAGCACGTTCGAGACTGGACGCCGGCCGACCTTCGCAAGCTGAGCCGAGATCTCGACTCGAAGGTCAGGCGAGCGAAATGGTCTGGAAAACGGCTCTGAACGTATGACGACGGCGACGAAGATGTGCTCCGACGCTGCCGAGTCGAAGCTGGATTCGCTTCGGTGCCGCGACGAAAACCCAGCGAAGGGCGTGCGCGGTCCCGATCGCGGCGACGAAGTCGGTGAGCCAGTGCCGCTACCCGAGAGAGTTTCTCGAGTTCGTGACGTGCGCGGACGTGCCTCTGCGCTGGCCGCATCGTGACGCAGGCAATCTACCTGTACCCCCGCGACGCCGAGATCCGCGCGCTCAGTGCCGTGACTTGGACCTCGAGCACCTGTCGATGAGCATCACCAAGCAGCTCCACAAGAAGACGGGCGTGGTCAGGGCGACGAAGGGGCGCCGGCGCCGCACGCCGACGATCGAGGACGCCGTGCTGCCTCTTATCGAAGCGATGAAGCACGAACAGGGCAACGCGGGGCCGCTGGTGCCAGAGATGCCGAGCGAGCGCGACTGGCCCGCGGCCTGCGCCGCTACCTGCTCAAGGCCGGCATCGATCGCCACGAGCTCCACCACCGAACGCCGACGACGCGCCCGATCCGCTTCCACGACCTTCGGGCGAGCGGTATCACGTGATGGCCGTGCGCGGCGACGACCCGCTGAAGATCCAGCACCGCGCTGGGCACACGGACTTCGCCACGACGCAGCCCTACATACGGATGGCCGAAGCACTCAAACCTGGCTTCGGCCACCCCTTCCCTGAACTTCCCGAGAGTCTCGGAATCGCACGCGCATATCGCACGCGGCTTCGGAACTCATCGGAATCTCAAAACAATCAGCGCGGCGGACGGGACTCGAACCCGCGGCCTCCGGCGTGACAGGCCGGCGTTATAACCAACTTAACTACCGCCGCTAATCGCGAGAGGCCGGGGTAATAGCACAGACCCCGCGACTCTCAACAGCTATTTGAACCTTCGTCGACGATCGCAGTCTTACTGGTCCAAGCTGCTGGCCAGTTGGCCAGCACGGCCCAGGCATCGCAACGAGACGTTCGTGGGCAACGTGGTGAGCGCCGCGGCAGGCACCGTGCTCCGAAGCGAGCACTCTGACGCCTGCCGCGCACCGCTCGAGGACCCTTAGAACGTACGATTGACGAGGTTCTCGAGCAGCTCTTGCTGGCCCGAGCGCGGCTTGGGATCGAGCTTCTTCTCTGCGACGAGGGCGGCGAGATCGTCGAGGGAGCGCTTGCCCGCGAGGATGTCCTTGCCGAGCGGGGTCTCCCAGCCGGCGTACCGCTTCTGGATGTGCGACTCGATGGTCTTCTCGTTGATCAACTTCTCAGCGTAGAGCAGCCCGCGCGCCATGGTGTCCATACCGCCGATGTGGCCGTGGAACAGGTCGGCGGGGTCGATGCTCTGCCGGCGAAGTTTGGCGTCGAAGTTCATGCCGCCGCTGGTGAAGCCGCCACCCTGAATGATGGTCGCCAGCACCAACGCCAGCTCGCTCACGTCGTTGTGAAACTGGTCGGTGTCCCAGCCGAGCAAGTAGTCGCCGCGGTTCATGTCGATGCTGCCGAACGTACCCGTCGCCAGCGCCACCATCACTTCGTGCTGGAAGCTATGACCCGACAGGATCGCGTGGTTGGCCTCGATGTTGACCTTGTATTCCTTCTCGAGCCCGTAGCGCTGCAAGAAGCCGTACACCGTGGCGGTGTCGAAATCATACTGGTGCTTCGTCGGCTCTTTCGGCTTCGGCTCAATCAGCAACAAGCCCTTGAATCCGATCTTGTGCTTGTACTCCGCGACCAGGCTCAAGAAGCGACCCAACTGGTCCATTTCGCGCTTCAGGTCGGTGTTGAGCAGCGTCTCGTAGCCTTCGCGCCCGCCCCAGAGCACGTAGTTGGCGCCATCGAGCCGCAGCGTCACGTCCATCGCTTTCTTCACCTGAGCTGCCGCGTAAGCGAACACCTCTGGATCAGGGTTGGTGGCAGCGCCGCTCATGTAGCGGGGGTGCGAGAACAGGTTTGCCGTGCCCCAGAGCAGCTTGACGCCGGTGGCCGCCATCTTCTGCTCCATGGCGTCGATCACGCGATCGAGATTCGCCGTCGTCTCGGCAGCGTTCGCTCCTTCGGGAGCGACATCGCGGTCGTGGAACGTGAAGAACGGCAGTCCGAGCTTCTCGAAGAACTCGAAGGCCGCGTCGAGCTTGACCAGCGCGGCTTCGAGCGGCGCTCCGGAGAACCACGGACGATCGAAGGTGCCCGCCCCGAACACGTCACTGCCAGGCCAGGCAAAGCTGTGCCAGTAGCAAACAGCCGCTCGCAAATGATCTTCCATGCGTTTGCCGAGCACGAGGCGGTCTTTGTCGTAATACCGATACGACAATGGGTCTGCGTCGGGACCGCGGTATTTGACAGGCTCGATGCCGGCGAAGAACGGCTTACTCATCTAGTTTCTCCTAGCTACTTTGTTGAGGCGAAGTTGGTGTCGCGCGACTTGATCGTCCAGGGCGAAGAAACACCCGCGCACGCTACGTCAGTGTAGGCACTTTAGCGCGCATGTGGTTCTCGCTCAAGACAAAGCCCTGCGAGAACGATTCGCGTCGGATGGATATACGCGTCTTTCAGTCTTCGCCAGCACCGGCAGCGCCACCGGCAAAACTAGCGCCTTCGCCGCTGTTTTCGCCCGCCGCGCCCGCTGCGCCGCCCGCATCCGAATCAGCACCGCCCGCTCCGGGGTGGGTACCACCCTCCCCGCTGCTCGTCGCGGTCGTCGAATCGTTTCCGAGCGTGCCGGTGTTGGATGTGCCCGTCGTCATCGCAGACGTCCCACTCGAAGTTTGAGGCATTCCCGTGGAAGTCGTCGTGCTCGCCGCCACCGGTACGCAGACCTCGCTGTCTTCGCTGTCGAGGATGCCATCGGCATCCGAGTCTGCTGTCAGGTAGCGAATCGCCGAGCCGCACACGTTGGGGGCGCAGGGCTGCCCCACCTCGGCGGCATCGCCCAGCCCGTCCCCGTCGGAATCGTCGTCGCGGTAGTTCGGCAGGCTGTCGCCATCGACGTCGTCGAGCCCTTCGGTCACATCGGGGATGCCGTCTGCGTCCGCGTCCGCGAGACCGAGACCCAGCCCACAGGGCACCTCCCCGCCTACCGTCGTCACCACTCCGCCGAAGCTGCCGCCGCTCACGCCCCCCGGGTCGGAGCACCCCACCAAGCTACCGCCGAGCAGAGCCGCTACGATCGGATGCAACCTTCCTCTTCCCTGCGGCCGCCCCACTCGCCTTGTGCCCATCCTCCACCTTCCTCTCGCCCGCCACCCGTCCCACGCGGGGAGACGCGCTGTGCACTTTGACACGTCCGCGCTCGAGAGCCAACGCGCCGCGGCGGGCGCGGCTGCACAGGACGACTTGGGCTTCAGAGCTAGGGGCCGAGGGGCAAACGGAGTAGGCGGGACAGGGCTCGAACCTGCGACATCCAGCTTGTAAGGCCTAGAATAGACCGGTGACTGTGGCCTACTGTGACCACGAATGGCCGTCGATACAGCCTAATTTGGCTCCGCGAGCCGATTGCTGTGGCCTGCTATGCCCGACCGAAATCGGCACACTAAGCCACCAAGTAGTACCAGCAGCAGTACCAGCACTGGTACGATGGCCCCTGAGGAAGGCAGTCACACGTTCAAAGTACCGGCGCCGCAGCGCTCGCGCTCGGCGCTGGGAGCGCCCGCCAGAACTGACAATCCCCATGACCGTGAAGAAAACGACGCGGACCGAAACACCGGGGTGTTGTGCTGATCAAGCCCGACCCGACCCGACGAACGTGGTGGCGCGCTCGCTACGTCGACCCTGACACGGGCCGGACGGTGAAGGTGACGCTGGACGCCACGCTCACCACGACCGAGCTCCGGGACACTTGGGCCGTCCGGAAGTCCAAAGCGCTCGCAAAGCGACGACTCGAGCTCGAGCACGGCGCCCTACCGACGACCGGAACCGCGCTGGCCGACGCGCTCGATCGCTACTTCGCCGACCACCCCAAGCTCCGCGCGGGGACGCGTGCAGTATATAAGGCCCCCGCCGAGAAGCTCAAAGCCTGGGCGGCCCGCCATGGCGTGCACTCCGCCGACGACCTGACGGGGCCGAAACTGCTCGCCTTCCGGGCCGATCTCGTCCGCGAGAAGCGCCGCGTGCACGTAAAGGGTGGCCGACGGGGGGAGCTGATGACCACCGAGCAGGCGCGGTCGCCCGCGACGGTAAACCAGGAGCTCCGCGCCATCCGGACGATCCTCGGCTACCTGAGGAAATGCGGCCTGCTGCCCAGGCTGACGACGGACGGCCTACGGGACGGCCTGGAACGCCTCAAGGTCAGCCACGAGCGGGTCGACTACCTCAAGCCGCACGAACTGCGCCAGCTGCTGGCGGCCGCCGTTCGACACGACGCGGCAAGGTTCACTGAGACCCGCGCCGAGCACGCGGGATTGATCCCGCTGGGCTCGACCTGGCGCTACGAGCCGGTCGCGCCGTTCGTGGCGTGCGTACTGTTGTCCGGCATGCGGCGAACCGAGGCACTTACCCTCGAAGCGAAGCAGGTCGACCTCGAGTCCTTCGACAACGACGGCAGGGTGGTCGGAGAGATCCACCTGACAGGGGCTACGAAGACGAAGCGCGCGCGCACGCTCGACCTCGCCGTGTCCCCTGCCCTTCGCGAACTGCTCGAGGCCACGCTGAAGTCGAAGCGCAAGCGCGTGTTCCGTTTGACCAAGGGCACGGCGGCCGCGGCAGTGAAGCGCCTGATCGCAGAGTACGAGGCCCCCGAAAACTTCGGGTGGCAGATGCTGCGTCGAACGTGTGGGTGCTTCCTGACGAACGCCCCGGGCATCTTCGGAGCCGCCAGCGCCTACCGCAGCGCCAAGCAGCTCGGTCATTCGGTGCTCGTCGCTGAGCGGCACTACGTCGACGTCGTCCGCGGCATCCCGCGAGAAGCTCGCACGCTCGAGCACGCCATGCAGATCGAAGCCGAAGTCCAGCAAATCATTGACGCGGCCAAAGCCAGGGCGTCCGACGACGAGTCCGCAGTTTCGTCAATGAGCGCTTGACGTTTTTCTGGGCAGGGGTAGGGTGTGGTCGTGACGTCGCGGGAATTGACCAAGCTGCTGCAGAGCAAAGGCTGCACGCTCGACCGCTCGGGTAAGGGCTCGCATCAGATCTGGAGCTGTCCTGGCGGTTGCAGAAACGCGATCCCGACGCACCGCGGCGATATCCCAACGGGCACCCTGCGCTCGATCTTGAAGTCGTTCGAGCCGTGCCTTGGCAAGGAATGGTGGAAATGATGAAGCGCAAGAGCTACGTAGCCCGCTACGAGAAGGACGAAAACAACTACTGGTCCGTCGTCGTGAAGGTCGGCGCGAAGCAGACGGCCGTCTCGGACGGGCAGACGCTACCGAAGGCACGACGACGCATCCGACAGGCGGTATCGCTGCTGCTGGACGTCGACGAAGACTCGTTCGACCTGGTCGACGACTTCGCGCTGCCTGCGCCCGTGAAGCGAGCGCTGCGCTCGTACGACGAAGCTCAAGAGGCCGCACGTGCCAAGGCCGAGCGACTCGAGTCTGCCCGCCGCAGAGCGGCCGAAACACTCGTCGCGCACGGCATCAGTCGGCGGGATGCCGGCGAGATCCTGGGCGTGAGTGGCCAACGAATTCAACAGGTGCTCGAGGCCAAGAACTGAAGAAAGGAACACCCCCGACGCGCCAACGTCCGAGGTGTGAGTGGTCAACCGGGATGACCGAGCCAGAAGATACGACATCACAACCAGCGCCGCCACAGCGAACGGACGCAGAGAAAGTCGCCGCCTTCGAAGCCGCTAACCGAGCCGCGCGGAGGTTGCGCAAGAACTGGTCCAAAACGGATCAGGAAGATGCCGCTATGCGCGGGTGGGAACGGTGGTTGAACGAGAGCCACGGGGCAGGCGTCGCCATGTACGTCAAGTTCTCGATCGCTGACATGGAGCGCGAGCGCGGTCGACAATGGGGCACCGGAAAGAAAGGCGAAGGCGAGGCCACGGCGGTCCCCAAAGCGACTCCCATGTCCGACGAGCGCGACGACCGCACGCCAGAGGACAGGGCGGAACTCAATGGTTGCGCGCGGTGCGCGGAAGCAGCGCGTCCAGTCCTTGCACGCGATGTCGGCTTCGATGCCGAATCGCCGCTTCAGGTAGACGACCGCGACTGCGTATCGCTGACTCCACTCCGCAGCGTTGTCCCTTGAACGGATCACGAACGGGGTCGCCTGCCGGTACAGTATTCGCGCCCCGCCCTTGGTTTCGTAGTAGTACGGGGCGGGTGCACCTTCGCGAGCTCCACGACGCGCTCGCGAAGCTGTCTTCGCCACGGGTCCAAGATTAGCATCTCAGCGTGCCCGGGCCCATCGACGTCGAACACAACGCACGTGAGCTCGACCGGCGCGTCGTCGCTGGGGGCCTCGGAGTTCAAGCGCGCTCGCTCGGGCGAACGGTAGGCGGTGAAGTGGGCATCGGTGCTGTAGTCGCGTTCGAGCATCGTTTCGAGCGGCACCACGACCGCGCGATCGTCCGCGCGCAGCGGCTTGTCAGCGTCGAGCTGGGGCCAACTGCGCACGAACTTGTCACGGAAGACAGTGACGGTGGTCATCAGAAAGTCTCGTCCAATTCCTCGGGCGACAGATGCCGATCGCTAGCACGTCCGCCTCGGGGCGTCGCCTCTCGATCGTCATCGTGATCGCCCTCGTGAGCATCCCGAGCGCGCTGCAGGCGTTGAAGCGCGGTGACCACCTCATCCAGCTCACTGAGCCTGATCGTGATGCCGGCCTTGGTGGTCCGCCATTGGCCATTGTCAGATTTGTACCACTTGCGAACGGACACATACCGCGAGAGCTCTCCGCCGTCGGAGCTGAACAAATCCCAGCTCCATCGAATCTGTTCCTTTCCCCGGTTGCGCTCCAGCGTGGCGAGCCGCTTGAGCTCCCGACACTGCCCGCTCACGACGTGCCCCCGAGCAGCTGAAACGCTGTCACGTCGTCACGGGCTCTGAGGGCTCGTTCCACCGCAAGCCGGCGGGAAGACTCCGGCTCGTCGGTGCACGTGCATGTGGACCAGTGACGGCGGCACCGGCCACATTCCTCGCGGTAAGGCTCTCGCAGGTCGTCAACGACCGCGATCGTGGCTCCCCCGCCATGCTGTGGAGCAACTTCGCGAGCTCTTCCTTCGGAATGAGAACGCGGCTGGAACCGCGCTCGGCGAGGCGAGCTACCTTGATTCGCTCGGCGCGAATCAGTCGGCTCAGTGTGCGCCTGCTCAACCGGACTGCCGCGCTTGCTTCAGCGAGAGTGCAAACGTCCGGGAGCTTGGCGACGAGGTTGTCGATCCAGGGGTGGGCACTGGGTGCCGTTTCGATTCTCATGCCGACATTGCGAGACAGAGCACGCCACACGCCCCGGAACGCGCAGGGGGGGAGCTATTCCGGGCCCGCCTTTGCCCATGCTTCCGGCTGCTTCTCGGTCGGCAGCTTGGCGAGTTCACGTGCCTGAGCCTCATTCGGAATGACACCAATTGGTGTCACGTTGGCGGCGACGTCGGCACTGGCAATCAGCCGGTTCGCGTGGGTCTTGCTCATACCCCAGCGCTCACGACAGTACGCCTCGAACGTCCCGAACTCTTCGGCGTACAGCTTCGCGTCCCTGATGCGAGTGAGAGCACGGCCTACGTCCACGAAGACCCGCGCAAGAACACCCAGCAGCGAATCGCGGACAAGTTCGGGGTGGCGCAACAGACGGTGTCGGACTGGTTCCGTGACGCCAATACCGAAGCCGGTAAAGGCGTCATTCCAGACGCCAGGTCAAAGCACCCACCAGAGGTTTGCTCCGAGGCGGCCCGCCGCACGGTTCAAATACGCTCCAGGGAGGACCACCGAGCCCCGCGAAAACGCACGGGTGGGGCACTGCCAAAACTGACAGAAGGGGCTTTCGTCGGTTCTGTCAGTGCCCGCCGTAGGCGTTTCGGAGAGCGAGCAGGTCGACACCGGACAAGAACACGAGAGTCAGGGACTGGCAAAACTGACAGAAGGTCGCCCCCGGAACAGCGCCCCCCTGCACCGTTCCGGGGCCCAGCGTGGCTATCGCTCCGCAATATGATCAATGGCCCACGTTGACCCCCGCACCAGGCCCGTCCCCCAAGAACTCGTCGACCTCGTCCGTGATGTCGTGAGCCGGCGCGGGATTCGTGGTGCTGCCAACGTGCTCGGTCTCAGCAGGGCGACGCTGACCGCAGTCCTGGCTGGCATGCCAGCGATGGCAGGGACGATCGCGCTCTTGAGGTTGGCCCAGCAGCGCCGCGAGGCCGCCTGATTCGGCGCCAAGCGCCACGAAAGGACGAAGCGAACAATGAAACTACCGAAGTGGCTGAAGAAACCCGACGCTCCCAGCGTCAATCTCGAAGCCCAGCTCCAAGCAGCTGAGGAAACCTCGCAGGCTGCTCAGCGCGCCACAGCCGCCGCACAGGATGCCTTCGATGGGGCGGGCACGCTCGAGACGCAGCAGGCGCTCACGGCCGCGCAGGACGCCGAGCGCGCTGCCCAGCAACATGTCGAGCGCGCCGAGCGATTGCTCGCTGCGGCTCGACAGCGCGAGGCTGAAGAACTGCGCCAGCGGAACCGAGCGCGCCTCCAACAGATTCGTGGGCTGGTGTGCCACGCCGCCGTCCGTGAGTCCACCGCCGACCTGGTCACCCGAAGAGTCGACTCGCCTTCACCGCGTACCTGCGCGACATCGGCGCCGAGATCTTCGACGAGGGCGACCGCTTGGTGTGCGTGGTCCGCCGCTCGTTGTTGAGCCGCTACGTGGCGACGGCGCTGCGCGCCTACCGCGACGACGTTGCTCGCATCGCCAAGCCCGGCCGCAGCAGAGTCGAGGGTCCGGAAGAGGGCTGGTTCGGTTTTTAGCCGTGCAATTGGTACCAGCAGGGGTACCAGCAATGTTTGGATCCGGTGGCCAGAATCACGAATCCAGCATGTTTTTCGGTAGGCGGGACAGGGCTCGAACCTGCGACATCCAGCTTGTAAGGCTAGCGCTCTACCAACTGAGCTACCCGCCTGGCGTCTTCCTTGTTAGCTCCAAATCAGGAGCGGTTCAAGCGCGAGCGACGTCAGGTCGCCGGCTTGGGACTCATCCCGGCGCCCGCTGGTTCGCCCGCGGGCTCCGTCGGCGGTGGACGCGGCGGCGGATCGTCGCTGCCAGTGTCGGCTTGGGTGCCCGGCTCGAACAGCTCGCCCTGTCGATACTCGATCAGCTGCGGACGCCGCCCGAACATTTGGTCCGGATTGTCGAGCACGAGCGCCTCGCGCAGAACGTCGTCCATGTGCTCGACCAGGACGATACGCAGCGCGCGCAGCACGCGCCGCGGCACCTCTCGCAGGTCTTTGCGGTTGTCCTTCGGGATCAGCACGGTATCTACGTTGTTGCGGTGAGCCGCGAGCAGCTTTTCCTTCAAGCCGCCGATCGGCATCACGCGCCCGCGCAACGTAATCTCACCAGTCATGGCGATGTTGCTGCGTACGGGGATCTTCGTCACGGCGCTCGCCACGGTCGTTGCCATGGTGACGCCGGCGCTCGGCCCGTCCTTCTTGAAGAAGTCCGGGAAATGCACGTGCACGTCGATCTTTTGGTAGAACTCGGCGTCGAGCTTGAGCGCTTCCGAACGCGAGCGGATGTAACTCATTGCCGCTTGAGCGCTCTCTTCCATGCCCTTCTCGAGCAGGCCAGTGATGACCAGCTTGCCCTTACCGGACACGACGCTCACTTCACAATCGAGGATCTCGCCGCCCACCGACGTCACCGCCAAACCGTGCGTCAACCCTACTTGATCGTGGTCCTCTTTGCGTCCGAGGTGATACTTGGGCACTCCCAAGAACTTCGGAATGTCGGTGCCCTTGATCTCGATCTTCTGATCCTTGCCCTCTTTCACCACGCGCAGCGCCGCTTTGCGGCACACGCTCGCGATCTCACGTTCGAGCGAGCGAACCCCCGCCTCTTTGGTGTAGTGGTGGATGATGGTGCGCACCGCGTTTTCGGTGACCTCGAGCGGGACGTCTTCCAGACCGCACTCTTTGCGCTGCCGCGGCACCAGATACTTCAGCGCGATGTTCATTTTCTCGAACTCGGTGTAGCTCGAGAGCTGAATCACTTCCATGCGATCCTGAAGCGGGATTGGAATGCCCCCCAGCGTGTTCGCCGTCGTGATGAACATCACGTCCGACAGATCGTAGTCGAGGTCGAGGTAGTGATCGTTGAAGTTGTGGTTCTGCTCGGGGTCGAGCACTTCGAGCAACGCGGCCGCGGGATCGCCGCGAAAGTCGGTGCTCATCTTGTCGATCTCGTCGAGCAGGAACAGCGGGTTGTTGGTCCCCACCTTCTTGAGGTTTTGGATGATCTTGCCGGGGAGCGCGCCGATGTACGTGCGCCGGTGCCCGCGGATCTCCGCCTCGTCTCGAACGCCGCCCAGCGATAGCCGCACGAACTTGCGCCCCGTGGCGTGCGCGATGCTCTTGGCGATGCTGGTCTTGCCTACGCCTGGCGGGCCGACGAAGCAGAGGATGGGCCCCTTCAGCTTCTTGGTCAGAGCCTGCACCGCCAGGTACTCGACGATGCGCTCTTTGCACTTCTTCAGCCCGTAGTGATCCTCGTCTAGGATACGCTCGGCTTCGACGATATCGAAGCGCTCATCGGTCTTGTCGTACCAGGGCAAGCTCAAGACCCAATCGATGTAGTTGCGCACGACGGTCGCTTCCGCGCTCGTCGGATGCATCATCTTGAGCTTCTTGACTTCCTTCTTGACCTTCGCTTGAGCCTCTTCGCTCATGCGCTTGTTCTTGAGCTTGTCTTCGATCTCGAGCAGATCGGTCTTGAACTCGTCGCGCTCGCCGCCGCCCAGCTCCTTCTGGATGGCCTGCATCTGCTCGTTGAGATAGTATTCCTTCTGCGTCTTCTCCATCTGCTTCTTGACGCGCGAACGAATCTTCTTCTCGACCTGCAGGATCTCGATTTCAGCCTGCATCAACTCGTAGAGGCGCTCGAGCCGTTGCTTGGCATCGGCCATCTCCAAGAGCCCCTGACGATCGGAAAGCTTGATGGTGGGCAGGTTGGCCGCGATGGTGTCGGAGAGCTTCGAGGGGTCATCGATGCTCTGCACGCTCATCAAGACTTCGGGTTGCACCTTCTTGTTGAGCTTGACGTAGACCTCGAAGGTGCTTTGCACGCTTCGGATCAGGGCTTCGACCTCGACGTCACCCACCAGGGTTTCGTCGATGGCATCAGCCTCGACCATGAAGTAGTCGCGAGTCTCCAGGTAGCGCTTCACGCGCGCGCGCTGACGACCTTCGACCAATACCTTCACGGTGCCGTCGGCCAGACGCAGTAGCTGAACGATGGTGCCGACCGTGCCGACTGGATAAATGTCTTCGGGGTTCGGATCGTT
>JAICQQ010000231.1 GCA_025937785.1 Polyangiaceae bacterium | reverse complement strand
TCGGCGTCGACCGTGGCGCCGATGGCGATGGCGATCCCGCCCAGGCTCATGATGGTCGACGGAATATCGAGCAGATACATGGGGATGAACGCCAGGGCCACGCTGATCGGCAGGCTCAAGATCGGGAGCAAGGCGCTCCGGAGGTGCAGCAAGAACAGCACGATCACGATGCTGACCACGATCGCCTCTTCGATGAGCGCGTACTTCAGGGTAGTGATCGAGCGTTCGATCAGGTCGGAGCGATCGTAGGCGATCTCGAGCTCGACCCCTTCCGGAAAACTCGGCCGCAGCTCGGCAATCTTTTGTTCGACGCGTTCGATCACGTCGAGCGCGTTCTCCCCGTAACGCATGGCGACGATGGCTCCCACGGCTTCGCCCTCGCCGTTCCACTCGAGCAACCCTCGCCGGATGTCCGGACCGAAACGTACCTGTCCGATGTCCTTCACGAGTACGGGCACGCCGCCCGGGCCGCTGGCGCGCAGGGCGATGCGTTCGATGTGGCCCAGGTCTTGGATGAAGCCTCGCCCTCTCACGTAGTACTCGCGGCCCGACATCTCGATCACGCGCCCGCCCACGTCGGCGTTCGAGTCGCGGATGGCCGCGATCACGTCCTGAATGCCGAGATCGTAGGCGCGCAGGCGGTTCGGATCGACCGTGACCTGGTACTGTTTCTGGTACCCTCCCACGCTGGCGACCTCGGCCACGCCCGGGACGCTCCCGAGCGCGTAACGCAGCGTGAAGTCCTGAAACGTGCGGAGCTCGTCGAGGCTGTGTTTGCCGCTCTTGTCGACGAGCGCGTACTGAAAGACCCAGCCGATGCCGCTGGCGTCGGGGCCGATGCCAGCGCGCGCCCCTTCGGGCAAGCGGTCGCGAATGCTGCTCAGGTATTCGACGACACGGCTGCGCGCCCAGTACACGTCCGTGCCCTCTTCGAAGATCACGTAGACGAAGCTCATGCCGAACATCGAAAAGCCGCGCACGTCCGTCACGTGGGGTGCGGAGACCAGCGACGACACGATCGGGTACGTGACCTGGTCCTCGACCAACGTGGGGCTCCGGCCCATCCACTCGGTGAAGACGATCACCTGAGGGTCCGAGAGATCGGGGATGGCATCCAGCTTCGTCTCGCGGATCGAGTGGACTGCCAGGGCGAGCGCGAACGCCACGCCGAGGATCACCAGAAAGCGATTCTTGGCGCAGAACTCGATGATGCGTGAAACCACGGTCGTCCCTCAGTGTGAATGAGCAGCCGCTGCGTTCGGGCTCGAGGGTTGGATGACGGCGCGCAATCGACTCTCGGAGTCGATCAAGAAGTTCGCGGTGGTGACGACGGTTTCTCCGGCGGCGAGCCCGGCCAAGATCTCGACCTTGTCTCCGGCGCGCGCGCCTGCCTGAACCCGTCGCGGTTCGAAGCGCCCACCACCCTTTGCCAAGAAGACGTATTGGAGCGCGCCCGTGTCGACGAGGGCGTCGGCAGGGACCACGACGCCGCTCTCGGTCGCGAGCTGGATCACGACGTCTCCGAACATGCCCGGCCGCAGCTTCAAGTCCTTGTTGTCGAGCTCGACGCGGACGCGCAGCGTGCGAGTGCCGGGATCGAGCGCCGGATAGACGAACCCTACCTTCCCCGTGAAGGGAGCGTTGGGGTAGGCGCTCACCGTGACCGTCGCGCTCTGTCCGACGCTGACACGCGCGATTTCGTGTTCGTAGATGTCGGCGAGCACCCATACCTTCGACAGGTCTGCGATTTCGAAGAGCTCGCTGCCCGGCTGCACGTACGTGCCCTGCACCGCGTTCTTGCGCGTGACGTAGCCAGCGATGGGAGCCGTGACCGCGATGGTCCGCGCCGGCTGTCCGCTCTTGGCGATGGCGTCGATTTCTCCGGACGAAAGTCCGAACAGCTCCAGTCGGGCGCGCGCGTCTTGCTCGAGGCGGCCCGCACCTAGTCCCCCCATCTCGGGGGAACCTTCGGAGCGGCTCGCCCAACGCCGCGCGGCCAGGAATTCTTGCTGCGCCGGGAGCAGCTCGAGATTGAAGAGCGACGCCAACACCTGGCCGCGGTGCACCTTCTGCCCGGTCGTGCCCACCGCCAAGCGCTCGAGCCAACCCGAGATCCGCGTGTGGACGCGGGCGAGGCGGGCTTCGTCGGCGCTCACGAAGCCCACGGTCTTCAACTCCGAGGTCAAGGCTTCGTCGCGCGCTTGCTCGGTGCGGACACCGATCAGTTGCACCCGGTCGAGGCTGAGCTCCACCGGGACGAGGCCCGGCACGTCAGCGGGCACTGCCGCGCTCGAGGTCTTGGCCTTCGGCGCGCGTTTCTCGAGGAACATGTTGCAGATGGGGCAGCGGTCCTTCGCGTCGAGCCCCGTCTCTTCGGGGTGCATCGGACAAGCATACGGGTCGTCGGGATTGTGGCGGTGCCCCTGGTGCGCATCGGGCTTCTGCTTCGGGGCACTGCTGGCAGCCGGCCTCGCGGTCTCGCTCGCCTCGAACTTCACGAGGGTCATGCCGCAGATCGGGCAGTCGCCCGGGTGATCTTGCACCACCTGCGGGTGCATCGGGCAGTGGTACAGCGTCGCAGCCGCGTTGGCCGGGTCCGTCGACACCAGCCCGAACGAGTAAGCGACGGAGCCAACGGCTACCAGCGCCATCACGAGCACGAGCGCCCAGCGAAGCAGCGCCATGGCGCGCACCCCGCGCGGGACCTCGCGAGGCTCCGAGGGCGGCGCGGGCGCTTGGGGTTCGGGATCGTGGACGTCGTGGTTCGAATCATTGGTCATGGTGACCCTCACTGGTTGGGGCCGAGGGGAGGCTCCCCCCGAGAGCGCGCTCGATGTCCGCGAGCGCCGTGTCCATGCGAACGAGTGCTCGTTCGCGCTCGATGCGCACGTCGAGCAGCGAGCCGAGGGCGTCGAGCAAATTGATCGAATCCGAGGAGCCTCCGCGATACGTGGCTTGCGCGGATTCGAAGCTCTGTAGGCTTCGAGGCAGCAGCGTGCGATCGACGATCTCGAAGGTCTGGCGAGCGCTCTTGAAGCGCTCGATGGCTTCGAAGAGCTCGTAGCGCGCGGCGTCGCGGGTGCTCGAGAGCGCGCTCTGTTCGGCGGAGGCTCTCGCCTCGGCCGCGCGCAGCTCCTCGCCATAGCGCGCGTTGAGCCACGGCAGGCTCATCGACAGCGTCACGCCGTAGTTGTGGGCCTCGGCCTCCATCGGCATGAACATGTACTGCACCCCGACCATGAAGCTGGGCCAGCGCCCGGCCGCGCGCGCAGCTTCGATATCGCTGCTGCGCGCGGCGACGGCGCTCTTGGCTGCCGCGAGCTCTGGCCGCTGTTCGACGCCCAGCTTCGTCAGCTCTTCGATCCGCAGCTGCACGCGCGCAGGATCGATGGGCGCTGGCGGGCCGAGCGGTGCATCCAGCGGGCGCGCCATCAGCGTGTTGAGCAGGCCGCGGGCCGTGCGGCGCTGCGCTTCCACGTTGGCCACTTCGGTGTGCAAGCGCGTGATGGCGACGGAGGCCCGCAACACGTCCTGTTGCGTGCCCCGGCCGCCCTGATACGCCGCGTGCGTCAGTTCGACCGCGGCGTGCGCGAGCTTCGCGTGCTCCAGATGGATCTGGTACTCGCGTTCGGCGCGATAGTACTCGGCGTAGGCGCGGCGAACGCGCGCGACCAGGGCCTGCTCGCGCGCTTTCCGGCCCTCCGTCGCTACTTGCGCCCGTGCGGTGGCAGCCTCGGCACGAGCGTCGAGCGTGCCCGGCGCGGGCAGCGTTTGGCTCAAGCCGAACATGTGCATTTGCGCTTCGTCGAGCGCATAGGGGCGGCTCAGCGGCTGGGCCCAGAGCTGGTACTCGAACTGGGGATCGGGCAGCCGCGCCAGCGACGGCGCGAGCTCGCGCTCGGCGCGCGCGAGCTGCTCAGCCTCGGCGAGCTCGGGGTTCTTGGTGAGCGCGACACGCAGGATGGCAGCCAGCGTCGCCTGCGTCTCCAGCTTGGGCCCGTCGTCGGCGCCCCGCCGAGGTGCGGGGCGAGCCGCGGGCGCAGGCGCTGCCGGTGCCGGCGAAGCAGCCGCGCGGCTCGGCGCAGCTTCGGGCGGCGGGCTCGAGCGCGCCTGGCCGGCAGCGCAGCCCGCAGCGAACAGCAGCCCCCCAATCAGCACGAACGCGCACCCGGCACGGCCAGGCGCCTTCCCATCGAATGCGACAAAACACGGCTTCATCGAAGCTTCCTTCCTTCGGACACGAGAGATCCGGCACCGCGCGCAGCCGCGCGAACGTCGCCATCGCGGGCGCAGGACGGATCTCTCCCGCGAGCCGCATCAGCGGATGGCGACTCTGGAAGGACTCAGGTCAAGAGCGAGCAGTGTTTCAGGAACAGCTTGAGCGGTCGTGGCGGCGGGGCGCGCGCCTGTCGCGGCTCCATCGAGGCCAGCTCGACGAACGGCGCCTCGATCGAGAGATCGAGCGGTTCGATGTAGGCGAGCGCCGGAACCTGAATGCGCGAGCCGCCATCGCTGAGCGAGGCGGCTGCCTTTTGGTGCTTGCCCTGCACGCGCTCGCAGCAGTCTTGCCCCTTGATTTCGGGTGCGTCGGGCGGAGCCTCGAACGCCGCGCTCGTGTCGCTGGCTTGACAGCAGCAGCGATCGAGCATGACGCGCTCCATCATGCGACAGAAGTACTGGCTTTGGCCTAGCACGGCGAGCGGCAGCGCCAGCATCGACGCCGTCACAAGTGCCAGGGTGCGAGTCCAGAACGCGCGCATCTCGTTCAAGGGATAGCCGAGCTGCATGTCGCGTGCCAGCTCCCGAGTACGGTTGAGCCGCCGCAGAGCCCGTCCACGCTCTGCTTTTGTGCGCCGGTCGGGGTCGAACGGCGCAAATACTGCACGTGTCTCCGGGGTCTCCCGCTGGCCATACCGGCCGGCTTCGGACCTGCCCAGAAGATGCCGGTTGGCGCCCCGGTTCGCGACGTCCCCGGGGCGCCGGTGTTATGTCCCGAGAGCACGGGCCCGCAGCACTAGCGTCGGGGTTCGCACCTGCTCGCGGCGAGCCTGCAGGCGTTTTCGGCGTCGGGGGCGGGCACCTCGGTCGAGTCTGGGTCCTCCAAACACTGGCATCGGTAGACGCCGCTGGTCGCGGTGCGGTTGCACGCCACCCACGTATCGTCGTACATCGTCAACTCTTGGCCGGCGACGGTCACGGCCCGTTCGCACGCCACGTCGACGGTGCAAGTCTCCGCGGGATCATCACCCTCTTCGGGTGGCCGGAGCGTGGTGGTTCAGGTGGGGCTGCTCGTGGGATCCACGCCGACGCCCGCACACCAGTCGCGCGCGTCGGTGCACGCGGGCATCTCGGTGGTGCCTTCGAACCTGCGCAGGATCGGCCAGGTGCAGCTGCAACTGAAACCCGAGTCCATGCTGCTGCATTCGACCACGCGCAGATGAGACTCGGTGAATTCCTGCTCACCCAGCGTGCCCTCGCGTTCGCAGGTGATCTCGGAGCTGCAGGAGTTGGCGCCGGCGTCGTCGGTGGGGAAGGCGCATTCGTAGGGGTCGGCGTCGAGCTCCGGCCATTGGAAGCACAGCGCCAGCGTCTGAGCGCACGCGTCTGCCAGCGGTACTGTTTCGTCCATGCGATACCAAATGTCGTCGCCCGTGCCAATGCACGTGCACCCGATGAACGGCCCCTCTCCGTCTTGCTCCATCAGGCAGTGCGACGTCACCCACTCCCCCCACGCGCAATCGGCCTCCAGCTGACATTCCTCGTCGGTCGTGTCGCTGGACGCGCGCATGCAGCCCTCGGGGATCGGTAGGTCGCCCCAGTCGGGGTTTCCCGCGGCCCCCGCAGAGCCCCCGCTATTGCCGCCCGCGTCCGCCTCGTCCGCCGAACCCACGGGGTGGTCACTCCCCTCGCAGGCTGTGCCATGCACGGCCACTAGAATGCCCAAGATCAGCCCAGCTATCCTCATGGTTACTTCCTCCCAATCCCTACCATGTCCGGCGGGAGCATGAACGATCGAGGCCCGTCGCGCTCGTGCGAGTCACCCGGTTGCATGGGTCTTCGCACGCGGTCACAGCTGCGGTGCACGCGCCTTGCAGGCCCCGCGCAGCCGCTTGCATGTGGTTGGGGCCGCCCCACGTGCAACGGCATCGATGGCGGGACGCGAACGATCAGCGGTGGCCTAGCAGGCGGCGCAAGCGTTCGGCATGCGGGCTCGACGCATGTCGTTCGAGGAAGAGTCGAGCCAAGCGCTCGGCTTCGGCGCGTCGTCCGCTCAGTAGCAAAGCCTCGACGCGCAAGAGCGCCGCTTCGCTCGCGAGCAGGCGCACGTGCGGCGCCGCATGGTCGAGCGCTGTCAAAGCTTGGCGACCATCGTTGGCTTGAAGCGCGCGCCGCGCGGGCTCGAGCCAGGCAATCTCTTGGTCGAGCGAGCTGGCTGCTGCCACGGGTGGAACCTGCGCACCGGCTGGGCCGGGATGCTCGGGGACGCGCCGCTGGGGCGCGCTGGTGCTCGGCGCGGCGCCGTTCATTGGTGTGGTGTGCGAACGCGGCTCAGTTGACGGGGCCACGTCGGCTTCGAGCGCTCGCGGCTCGACCCGTGCCGGAGCGTGGGGCGGGCGCTGCGGCTCGCCCGTCGGCTCGGAGGCTCGCGCGGGCACGTGCAACGTGCGCTCGGTCGCGCGGGGCGCGTCATGCCCCGTGATGACCTCATACGTGGTCACGGCGCTGCCGCTGGCTACGACGCCGACCACGAAACTCGATACGAACCACTTCGAGATGGCAAACGCGCCGATCGACTTCACCCCCGCGGGGACCACCACCTGTGCGGCGGTGGTCCCCAGCGCCTCCCCGGCAGCCATGGCTGACGGCACGACGCTCGTGATCCCCACTAGCCCCAAACTCGATGCAGCCAAACGGCGCGCGCGCACACTGGGCGCGTCGTCGGCAGCGGAACGTAGCAACGACCCCGCAAAGCTCTGCTCGGCCTTCAGTGAATCGAAGTCGTTCATCGCGTCACCTCGCCTCGGTCTGCCAGCTCCGCGCGCAACTCTTCCGCAGCCTCGAGGAACGACTGGCGCGCTCGCCGCAGCCGCGACTTCACGGTCCCCTCGGGAATATCCAGCAACGCGGCGATCTCGGGCGCTGTCAGATCCTCGAGCTCACACAATACCAACACAGCGCGCAGATCGAGCGGGAGCCGGTCGAGAGCGCGATCGAGCCACTCCCGCCGTCGCGCCGCCTCGAGCAGCTCTTCGGGGTTAGGTGCCGGGTCGACGGCTCGAGCGATCGGCTCTTCGTCCACGCGCTCGTGACTGCGCCGCTCGCCCCGCCGCTGGTTGGAAGCCACGCGGAACGCGGTGCCGGTGAGGAACGCTCGTTCTTTGCCGGGCACCACCTGCGCAAGTTTCGCTGAAAAGGTGAGGAACACCTGCTGCGCGGCGTCGTCGACGGCGGCTTCGTGGACGCCCAATCGTCGCAAGACCCGCCAGACGTAGTCGAAATGCTGTTCGAAGGCGGCACGCAGGCGCCCGTCGTTCGTATGCACCGGGGATCGAAGCTTGCCGGACGCGTTGCCGAGAGCCGCTGGCGAAGCCAAATCGCCGGTCGTGTCCTCGGTAGACGTCAGCTGCATCGCGACCCGATCTCCCTAATGTCCACGCCCGCTGCGGGCGATCAACCGAGCCGCTTCCTTTCCTGTACTCGGTGGATATTGTTGCGTATTTTGTCCAGTGCGCCACGCGATACCCAACGCGAGGCTCGCGGAAATCGGCGGTACCTCGTAGCCCGCCTGAACTGGATCTGGCTCGAACACGAAGCGATCGCGATTGAACGGGAACACGAGTGCACCCTCGAGTTCGATCGCCAGAAACGACCAGGGCTGAAGCTCGAGCCCGAACGCCGGCCCGGCCGCGTACCACGTGGGGGTCGCCGAACCTTGGTCGTTGGTGTTCTGGCCCTCGCCGGAAAGCCTTCCGATCTCCATCAGCCCACAGAAACGCACGCTCACGAGCTCGGCGCGCGAGCTCCTCAGGGGGCAGAGCGACAGGCGCCCCCCAAGGAAACCCACGACGACGTCGCCGCGCTCGGTTCGGCTCACGCCGCTGCCGGCGTCGAGACCGGCCAAGCGAGCCGATGGGCGGAACCAGCTCTCGCGTTCCCACGCCCCTTCGATGAAGACACCGAGCCCGACAGGAATTTCCGGCAACGCACTTTGCAGCACCCCGCCGAAGCCCCCGAGGCTGAGTTGCCACGGCCACCTTTGGGAACGCGGAGACCCCGGTGCAGCGCCTTCGTCCGAGTTGACCTGGGGCGCGGCGGCAGGAGCTGTGACTGCGATCGGTGGCGCAGCGCTGGGAGTTGCGGTTCTGATGGGTGGAGCAGCGCTAGGAGTTGGAGAGACGTTCGGCGGAGCTGCTTCAGGAGTTGCCGTCGCGATCGGAGGAGCCGGCTCGGCAGTGGCCGCCGCTGGATCCACGAGCAGCGCCAGGATCCAGGCGCTCGCCCGCAGCGCCTCGGGGCAATCTTGGGCGGGAACCCGGCGGAGGGAGCGGTTGCCGCTGGAATCCGTGGTCTCGAGCTCCACGGCTACGTCCGTGGACCGCCGCACGAAGCGAACGAGGAAGTGGCTGGCGCCTGGCGTGTTCCAAGCGGCTGGAGTGAACCCCGGCGAGTGTACGCGGAGGGCGTCGAGCAAGCGAGCTTCGTCCGCGCACTCGCTGGGCGCCTCGACGCGCAGCGCGTAGCCGGCGCCCGCTGCCGAGTCGACGACGAACGCGGCCACGAACGCGGCAGCTACGGAGATTCGAGAACGGAAAGCGGGGGGCACGCGGAGTAGCCGGCGTCAGGTCGCGGCAGCATACCCTCCGAGACCGGCGGCTGCCAACGGTCATGCCTTCGGCGCTGGTGGGGGAACGGAGTGCGGCCCGTGGACGCGCGCTGGGGCGGCGCTGAACGGCGGGAAGAAGAACTGAAACGGCGACTTGATGAAGGTCCACGTCAACGCCGCCACCAGGCGCAAGATGTCTTTACGCTCGACCTCGCGCGCTCGCAGCGCCACGTTGAGCGAGAGCACGAAGCTGATCCCGAAGTTCAACGCGCAGATGCACGCGATGCCTATGGAGGCGGCGATTGCCTCCGGAGTCGACGACTGCATGCCGAGCGACGAAATCGCGAGGGTCAGCGCTCCGGTAGACAGCGTGACGTGCCGCACGTCGAGGGGCAGCCCGAAGAACTTACCGGCGATGGGGGTAGCAGCCAAAAAGATGCCGAGCGAGGTGTTGCCACCGAAGCCGGCGATGTTGCGTGAGAAAACGCCGCCGAAGAAGGCCATCGTGCGGCGCCCCACGAAGCGCCCGAGCCAGTGCTCGCTGATGGCTTCCGGCAGGCGCCGATAAGCGCTCCAGTTCTCGAGCCAACCCGCGCAGAGACTCGAGATCCACAAGAGCACCCCCGTGAGCGTCGCGTACCACAGCGTTCCTGTTTCTGTCGGGTGCAGCGAGTGCAGCACGTAGGCCGCGGTCTCGGCGTCCAGGAAGGGTGCTCCGTCGTGGGTCATGCGCCAGTAGTAGTCGAAGCCGAGCGACGCGGGGATCACCATGCCGACGTTGCCCAAGGCGGCGGCCAGCTGCGATCGCGTGATGCAGGCGATGGTCGTCACCAGCTTGCCGAGTTCGGGGTGTCCGGACGTTTCACGCAGGGTTCCTGCCAGGGCGGCGGCGGTGACGCTCGGCTGCTTGGTGGCGAGCGTAAAGCCCAGCATTTGCATCACCAGGAAGCTGCCCGCGTAGTTGATGGCCGAGAGCGCTCCTTCGACGAAGGGGGCGAACTTGAGCCAGCCGATCAGGAACTTGAGCGCCGCCGTGCCGGCGGTCAGAACCCCGCCGCCGCCGGCCGAGAGCAACATCTTGAAGTACTGGCCGGCAGTGGTGGTGATGTAATGCTCGCCGGTGTGGCCCGCACGCTCGATGATCTTGCGGGACAACAGGTGCGTGGTGTTGTGCAAGATGTCCGAGATGCGGCGGTCGTGCACCCGCGCCGTGAGCAGCGTCACGATCATGGTCTGCAGCTGGCGCGCGCGGACCAGGTCGTCACCCCGCTCGAGGCAGCGGAGCAGCAAGTCCATGCGCGTCAGGTTGCGTTCGATGAGCTCGAGGCGGTACACGACGTCGACGCTCACGCCGGTGTCTTCGAGGTGCTGGACGACGAAGGCGACCTGCTCCCGGCATGCAGCGAAGTAGCTGCGCAACTCGTCGAGGGCGCGCGCGAAATCGGCGTCCGTGCCGGCGCTACTTTCCACCAACGTGGCGTCGACCACGCGCGGCAGCTGATAGAAGGGCGAGGCGTCGAGGGCGCCGCGGGCGCTGCGTTGAGCGATGACATCGCTGAGACCTGCCGCCGAAACCCGCAGCGCCAGGAGCCGCAGGGCTTCGGTGATGAGCGGCGTCAGCGGGCCCGTGCCCGGCGGGCGAGTGGGCGCGCCGGCGAACAGCAGCATGGCGTCGCGTGCCACCTCTTCGGGTACCAGCGCCACGGCATCCAGCGCTTGCTGCCCGCGAACCCACCGCTGCAAGAGCTGCCCCAGATCGGTCTCGTCGCGCGGCTCGGGCAACACGCTCTTGAGTAAGCGCTCCGTGGTCTCTGACCACAGGCCGCGATCGCCGGGGAGACCGGCGCGCGCCAGAAACCGCGCGCCTTGCGTCGCGCTCAACGTCTGGCTCAGCGCTTCGGCGACGCCCGCTCGGATTGCGGGCAGGGCTTGAAGCACCGCGAGCAGCAGCCTCAGCCGCGAGATCTCGGCGCGCTCGTCGGAGGGGGCGCCGGCCACCGCCGGCACCTTGCCGCGTTGGGTCACCCACCGGGCCAACTGCTCGAAGGCGAGCTCCCGCGTCTCCAGCGAGCCTGCCTGCAGCACGTCGCCGAGCAGTGTGTGCAGCTGAGTGATCGCGCGGTGCCCAGCGTGCGCGGGGAGCACCAGCGCCCCGAGCGCCTGCGGATCGGGAAGCGACATCATAGGGCGCGCGAGTCGAGCAGAACCCTAAGCGTAGTGTGAGTCGGACGCGGCGTGAAGGGGTAAGCTTGCGCCGGCAACCCAGCGCACATGTAGGTGGTTCGAGCGGATCGGGTCAGGGCCGACGCGCGCCGGTGATGCCGGTCAATATGCCTGCGCCCTGCACCAGCACGGTGTCATTGCGACCGTCGAGATCGACGCGGGCGACTACGTTAGTACCGGTGTAGTAGACGTGGCCTGCTGGCAGGTCGAGCCAGACTCCGATCGCCACCTCGACGCCGTCGACCAAAACTTCACGGTCCTCGCGGGTGTCCGGCCCTGCTCCTTCGGGGACTTCGATCGGCGCACGATTGATGGTCGCGTCGCCGCGATCGGTCCAGTACATCATGCCGGCAGCTACATCCAGATCGAGGTCGATGGGTTCGGGCAGCCCCGCGTACAACACCTCGATGTCCGTGCGGGTGCGATCGTCCTCGCCGTCCGGCGTCACGAGTTGCGCGCGGCGGATGCTGCCCTCGCCGCCGTTGGGGGCCCCCTTCTGGATCCAATAGAAGTAACCGCCTGCCGCATCGACAGCCACGCCCACGGCGTGATTGCTGCGATCCTGTCGCGCCGCTGGGCCCTCGGCGATGGTCACGAGCACCTCGAGCTCGGAGCCGTCGAGGTTCGACCGCATCACCTGCATGCCCTCGCGATCGCCCCAGTAGAGCTTGCCTGCGCCCAGGTCGAGCTTGAGTTGCTTCGGCGTGTAGGTGTCGCCCGGATCCACGATCGTCCTGACATCGGAGCCGTCGAGGTCCGAGCGCAGGATGAACCCATCGTCGTCGGCCGGGACACCCATGTTGGTCCAGTACAGGTGCCCCGCCGCGGCATCCACGGCGATGCCGTCGGGTCCGTCGCCGGCGCCCTCGACGACGAGCTCGGGCGGGCCTCCGTCGGTAGCGAGCGCCATCACGCGATCTTCGGTGACGTCGAGGTAGTAGAGCGTCAGCTCTCCCAGCATCGCTTCGCCAGCCGTGGCGCCGCTCCCACTCGTTCCAGGAACACCGCCAGAGCCCGCGAAAGCGCCGGAACCACCCGCAGCTTCGGCGGCGCCCATCGTATCCACGCCGCTGCTGGATTCGGTGTCGCTGGTGGTGTTCGCGGCGCCGGTTGTGTTCGCAGTGCTGGTCGAGCTGACGCCGCCGGTGGTGTTCGCGGTGCTCGTGCTCTGTGAGGCGCTGCTCGAGGGCTCAGGGTGCTGGTCGTCGTTGGGCGCACACGCGGCCTGCAGCGCCCAAAGCGCGAGCCATGAGCGCCCCCGGCGACAGGATGCTCGTGCCATGTCATTGGGGATACGACCATCTCGGCCAACCGCCACCTCGATCTGTGGGATCGGGGTCGTTCGGGTTCCGCTGAGGACAAAAGCGCACACACGGTCAACGTGACTGGTCGCGACCGTGTGGCGTTAGTGTCGATGATGCGAACCTTATGCCTCGACCTCGACCGTGTACCAGACCTGCCACTCGCTGAGCGCCTCGGGATCTTGGCTCTCGTCGCCCGGCTCGAACTTGTGAACGCCGGGCTTCGGCTCGAGCGTGCGGTGATAACGAGCCAGCTTCTCCTCGCGTTTGAAGAAGAGGAACCAATCGAACTCGGTTCCGCCGATCGTCACGCTCAAGAGCGCGCCCGGTTCGATGTAACCCTCGTAGATCTTGAGTCCCGGCTCGACGGTTTCGTCGGCCCCCAACTTCAGCACACCGCGCTCGGGCACACGCGTGCGCACCGCTCGGCTCGGACTGCCGTCCGGCGCCACGACCACGTCGAAGGCGAGCTCGCCCTTGCCCTTCAAGCAGTGGTCCTTGGGATCGAGGATGCGGATGCGATCCAGCGTAATGCTGACGAAGCTTGCGTCCTCGGACTTGTCGGTGACGATCGCC
>JAICQQ010000129.1 GCA_025937785.1 Polyangiaceae bacterium | reverse complement strand
GTTACGAGTTGTGGGAGGACGTGATTCACGTGCCGCTCTTGATCTACGCGCCGGGGGCGCACGCGAGGCGCGTAGACACGCCCAGGAGCCACATCGACCTGGCACCCACCATCCTCGAGCTGATGGGCATCCGCGTGCCGCAGAGCCTCGCCGGAAAGTCCTTGGTCCCGGAGCTGTACGGGCTAACGCCCCAGGCCCGACCAGTGATCGCCGACTTGCCCAGAGACACCTTGCAAGACCGCAGGCGAGCGCTGATCCTGGATACCGATAAGCTCATTGCTTTCGGCGACGACCGGTACTTCATGCGCTTCGATCTGAAAGCCGACCCCGAAGAACGCACGGATCTGATCCAGCGAGACCCGGAGCGTACCAAAGCCCTGATCGAGCAGTATCAGAAGCTGTCCGAAAGCATCGAGCAGCGTGAGGTGACCGGCTACGCCGTGCTGAAGGGAGCGCCGGAAGGGCGCAAGTGGTAGCCGCTTTGCTTCCGCCGCTCCGGGCTTCGAGCAGCGAATTCAGCTACCGGATCGCGCTGTTTCGATAGATGCGATCGCAAACGAGGCTGATCCCTATGCTGGGCACCTCGACCTGACCTCCCGCGATCGCGACGCGCGTCACCCACACGTCCGCCTGCGGATCCCGCTGCCGCCGGTGCACCGTGATGCGTCGCTCGCGGTGGGACACGACGATGTGCTCCTCGAGCGACGGGATCGTCCGATAGTAGCGGAGCTTGTCGCCAGTGTCGTATTCTTCCGATGAATCACGGGTGACCTCGAGCAGCACCGACGGGTTGAGCGCAGTCGCATCGGGACTTGGCTCGTGTTGCTTCAATTCACCGCAGATCACCGCGCCGTCAGGAAACGTCGCAAGGCCCACGGCTTCTACGTAAATTCTGAGATCCGAGGTATGTACGCGACAGGGGCTATCTTCGAGCCCGTTGCCGAGGGCACGCAGCACCTCGGCGGCAAGCGCCGAGTGATCCTCCGAGCCTCCCGCCATCGCATAGATCTCGCCGTCGAGGAACTCGTGTTTGGTCGGGCTCTCTCGCTCCAGCGCGACGTACTCCTTATAGGTGTAGCGGTGGTGACGGCCCGTCTGCATCCGAAGAGCGTATCACCTCGAACCCCGGAGGCCAGAACGACGGGAGCACGGCTGCGGGACCACGGATCCAGCAATCTCGGCGGCGGTCTACGCAAACGAAGCCCCTGGATGCGGACGAAAGTGGTAAACCTGGCTCCAGTATGCTCGTTCGCAAACAGCGCCTGGTCCTTGGTCTGCTCACCGCCAATCTGACCCTAGCCCTCGCCCTCCACGCTCTGCCGAGCCCCGCGGCACCCGCGGGTGGCGCAGCCCCAGCCAGTGACCCGAGCGCGGAGCAGCCCGCCACCCAGCTCCCGTTCACGGCGTTCGAGCTCGACAACGGGATGAAGGTCATCCTGAGTCAGGACCGCCAGCTGCCACGCGTTGCCGTGAATCTCTGGTATCACGTGGGGCCCGTCAACGAGCCGAAGGGGCGATCGGGGTTCGCACACCTGTTCGAGCACCTGATGTTCGAAGGTTCGAAGAACGTGGGGCGGCAGTTCGACACGCTCATGGAAGGCATGGGCGCGAGCGGCATCAACGGTACGACGAACTGGGATCGGACCAACTACTTCGAGACCGTCCCGAGCGAACACCTCGCGACCGCGCTCTGGATCGAGAGCGACCGCATGGCGTTCATGAGCCTCTCTCCGGAGCGGCTCGAAGCCCAACGCGCCATCGTGAAGAACGAGCGGCGTCAGTCGTTCGAGAATGCCCCCTACGGGCTCAGCGATCTGGAGCTCCTCGATACGCTGTTCCCGGTTGGGCACCCGTACCACGGCGCTGTCATCGGCTCGATGCAGGACCTATCGGCGGCGCGCATGCGCGACGTGCACGAGTTTTACCAGACCTACTACGCTCCCAACAATGCGACGCTGACGCTGGTTGGCGACTTCGAGATCGAGCGAGCCAAGAGCTTGATCGAAAAGTACTTCGCCAGCATCCCCCGGCGCGAGCTACCCAAAACCGCGGCGCCGCTCACACCACCGCTCAGCGCGCGGGTGCAAAAAACCGTGTACGAGGACGTCGAGCTCTTGCGCATCGCCAAAGCGTGGATCGCCCCGCCGGCGTACAGCGCCGCTGATCCAGCGCTGCGCGTAGCGGCGTCGATCCTCGCGACGGGCAAGGCCTCGCGGCTGTACCGCTCCCTGGTCGTCGAGCAGAACCTGGCGAGTGAGGTCAGTGCCTACGTCGACGCCAACCGCTTGTGCAGCATCTTCGGGGTCGATGCCAAGGCGAGCAGCGACACCACCGCCGAAAAGCTGCAGGCGAGCCTCGAGCGCGCGCTCGCCGAGTTCGCCAAGGATGGCCCGAGCGATCGCGAGCTTGCGCGCGCCAAGAAGGCGCTTTTGGTCGAGCTGTTCGGCTCGCTCGAGCACTTGAACGGGCCGGACGGCGAATCTGGACGCGCCGGTTTGCTGCAGCGTTTCAGCTATTACACGGGGGACCCCGGCTACCTCGAACGCTGGGTGCAGTCCGTGAACGCGGTCACGCGCGAGGGTGTGCGCGACGCGGCCAGTCAGTGGCTCGACGAACGCCGCGCCGCCACGGTCGTCACGTTGCCGAAGTCCAAGGCAGCACCAGCGCCCAGCGCAGCACCAGCGCCCAGCGCAGCACCAGCGCCCAGCGCAGCACCAGCGCCCAGCGCAGCACCAAAAGCCAGCGGATCCGCCGGGGGCCGCCGATGAGCCCCAGGCACCCTGCGCCCACCTGTTGGTTCCGGCGCCTCGCCTGCGCCGGGGCGCTCACGCTCGGCACCGTGGGCTCGCTCATGCTCGGTGCTTGCGGCTCGCCCCCGCAAAGCGCGGCGCCCGACGCTCCACCTCCGCCCGCCGCGACGGGGACCCAGACCTCGGTCGAGGCGTTCCGCGCCACGCCCCCGACAGCCGACGCTCGCCGCGCTTTCGCGTATCCGACGCCGACCGAGCAGCGGCTCGACAACGGCCTGACGCTGTACGTCGTCGAACGCGACACACCGCTGGTGGTCGCCTCGCTGGTGCTGCGCAGCGGCTCGACCGACGACCCTCCGGGCAAGAGCGGGCTCGCCGCGCTGACCGCCCGCATGTTGACCGAGGGTACGCGCGACAAGACCGATCGCGAGCTGGCCGAAGCTTCCGAAGATCTGGGCAGCGAGCTCAGCGCCTCCGCGGCCCATGACACGACGGCGCTCGACTTCGAGTTTCTGGCGGAGGACCTACCGCGCGCGCTGGATCTGATGGCGGAGGCGTTCACGAAGCCGCGCCTGGATCCGGCAGTGTTCGGGCGCGTCAAGACTCAATGGATCGACCAACTCACGAGCGAACGGCAAGAACCGACGACGCTGGCCGCCATCGCGGGGATGCGGGCCACGCTCGGCCCGGAACGCGGCGCCCCCACGCAGGGGAGTCTCAGCGGCGTGCGAGCCCTCGGCGTCAACGATCTGACGCGGTTTCACCGAACCCACTACCACCCCGACCGCGCGGCACTCGTGATCGCCGGTGGCGTCAGCGCCGCCAGCGTTCAGCAGCAGGCCAGCCGCGCGTTCCGGGGCTGGCCTGCGCCGAAGGCGAGCCGCCTCCCCGGCCCTGCCGACAGCCCCGTCAGCGCCAGCACCAGCGCCAGCGCCAGCACCAGCGCCAGCGCCAGCATCAGCGCCACCGCCGCGGCGGCGCTGCCTGACCAAGGTGTACCCAAGGCCGGCGCGGCCACCGGCAAGTTCGGGCGCGTGCTGCTCGTCGATCGCGCAGATTCGGTGCAGAGCGCGCTCTTCGTGGGCCAACCCTTCCCCGCGCGCAGCGTGGCCGGCTGGGAAACTCGGGAGCTCTTGAATCAAGTGCTCGGGGGCATGTTCACCTCGCGGCTGAACCAGAACCTGCGTGAGAAAAATGGCTTCACCTACGGCGCCCGCTCGTACAACTACGCCCTGGCCCGCTTCGGGGTTTGGTTCCTGGCCACGAGCGTGCGCACCGATTCCACGGCGCAAGCTCTCAGCGAGATCCTCTCGGAAGTCGCCTCGGTGCGGCAAGCCTCTCCCGTGACTCCCCTTGAACTCGAGCGCGCCCGCCAGGAGCTGCTCGGGAGCTACGCCGCGCACCTCGAACAAAGCACTCTGGTGGTCGAAGACATCGCCAAGCTGTTCACGCACGGGTTGAGGCCCGAGTATTTCGCAGAGTTCGGCGGACTACTCCTCGGAGTAGCGCCAGAGCGCGTGCAGCAGGAAGCGGCGGCCCACCTCGAACCGGAAGCGCTGATCGCCGTCGTGGTGGGCGACAAGCGCCAACTGCAGGGCGGGCTGAAGGCGGTCGCCGTCGAAGTGGTGGACGCGCCCGCTGCGCTGCTCGACTGAAGTGGGGCTGGCGCGACGCGCGTCGCCCGGCGCTGGGTGCGCGGCCGGCGCGACGTCAGTCGAGGTCGATGGTCCGGACTTCTTGAGCGTGCTGCTGTCCGGGTAGCTCGGGCTCGGCCAGCGGTTGCTCGGGCTCGGCCAGCGGTTGCTCGGGCTCGGCCAGCGGTTGCTCGGGCTCGGCCAGCGGTTGCTCGGGCTCGGCCAGCGGTTGCCCGGGCTCGGCCAGCGGCTGCTCGGGAACGGCGGGATCGATGCGCGGCGCGGGCAACTGGGCCCCTTCGAAGAGCGGCTGGCGTTTTGCCACGATGACCGCCAGCAATCCGCCGAGCCCGAACGCCACCACGCCAGCGACGATCCACATCAGGGTCGAGCGCATACGCTGACGCTTGAGCTCTCGAACCCGGCGCTCCATCTCGCGCCGCAGCTCGGTCGCAGCGCGCCGATCGCGAATCATCAGGGTCGGTTCCATGGCTCGGCTGCCCCGCCGAGTGGCTTGCCGCGGACCACTTTCGTGAATGTTGGGCTCGGGATCGTCCAGCACGACCACACTCGGCTCGTCCACCTTCACCGCCTGACGCCGAGCGGGAGTGTGCAGCTCACTCTGGTGGGAAATGACGGCGGCGTCGTCGAGATCGAGCTCTTCCAACGCTTCTTCGCTGTCGTTGAGGGTGGGCTGAGAGGCCATGGCCAACCACCGTTATAGCCGCGCTCTCTTCGCCACGCCAGAGAAGTGACCGGCCACGGGACCCGAAGCGCGACGGTGACTCGAGATAGGAGTAGGTCAAGGTGACACACTGGCTTTTCCTGCAATCGTTCTCACTCGTCCCGCGACGCCCGCTCTGCCCCGACGCCGGGTACGCGAGCGCAAAAAAGGCACGATCAGTTCACAATCCGACAAGGACGCCCTCGGGCAGTGACCAAGTTGAAAGCGGCGGCGCGCTAATAACTTGCTACCCATTTCCAGCCCGTTCCCAGCATTCCAGCGCCGATGCTGCGGGCAATACCGCGCCCGGTGTCGGTGCAGGACGAGAGGTCCGAGGGAACTGACACTTCCTTCGCTAGAGGACGCGACGCGCAACGGCGCTCTGACTCAGGCCCCCCACCCCGCACTGGCAGGACGGCGCGACTCGCTCAACGCCGGTGCGCTCCCCAGCCTGCGCACCCCCCAGTCTGCGCACCCCTGCGAGCACAGCTCCCCCGGGGCGGTTTTTGGCTGGGGCTGGCGGGCAACACGGCCAGAAAGCCCCCCTGATGCCAGCGGCGTCCGCGCGTGATAGCATCTTTTGGTGGCGTCCGACAGTCCCATCCTCGTCGTCGACGATGATCCTGTCAGCCGGCAGTTCCTCGAGGATATCCTCGATCATGGCGGCTTTCAGAGCATCGCAGTAGACACTGGGGCCGCCGCGCTCGCATGGCTGGAGCACCACGTGCCGTTGGCCGTGTTGCTCGACCTCGTTCCAGATCCCAACGGCTACGAAGTGCTCGACTACCTGCGAGCGGAGCGCCGGCTCGCGGATGTGCCCGTGTTGGTCCTGACGGAGCTCGACTCGGACGACGAGATCGAACGCGTCTTCGCCGCGGGCGCCGAGGATTACGTCCACAAGCCGTTCCGAGCCGCCGAGCTCATGGCGCGCATCCGCGGTCAGCTGCGCATGCGCGGCTACGTCGAGCGCCTCGGAAAGCGCGAGCACGATCAACAGGCCGTGCTCGAACTCACGCAGACGCTCGCGTCGTCGCTCGACATTCGAGACATTCTGTTCACGGTGGTGCAGCGCGTCGCCGAGGTCGCGCAGGTCGACCGTTGCAGTCTCGTGCTCGTCGGCGAGTCACCGCGCACCGGCTACGTGGTCGCCACGAGCGATGACGAAGGCGTGCGGGACCTGCCCCTGGATCTGAACAAGTACCCCGAGATCTGCCGGGTGCTCGAGACCGGGAGCACGCTGGTGATCCGCGACGCTTCGCGGCACCCACTGCTCGAGGTGGTGCGGCAGAGCGAGGCCCCGCTGGAGTTCATCAGCGTGGCGCTCGTGCCGATCTTGCACGACCACGGAGCGCTGGGGGTCATTTTCTTGCGCTCGCGCCGCGCGGCCGCGTTTGCCGACCATGAGATGTCGTTGGTGCACACCGTGGCCAACGCCACGGCGATCGCGCTCCGCAACGCGCGCATTCTGCAGTCGCTGAAAGACGAGACCCAACAGAGCACCTTCGCTCGGGTCGAAGCCGAACGGCGGGTGCAGCTATTCCAGCGCTACGCCGACTTTTTCGAGAGCGCCGCCGACGGCATGGTCGTCATCGATCGCTCCGGCAGGCTCCTGTTCACCAACCCGCGCGCTCGCGAGATCACCGGACACACCGAGTCTTCGCTCATGCGCATGCACTTCACGGCGCTCTTGACCCGAAACGAGCAAGCTCGGGCGCAGCGTTTGCTCGGTGGCTTTCGCGACGGTGTGTACCCCCGCGGCGTCGACCTCGAGCTCGAGCCGGCAGAGGGGCCGCCCATCATCGTCAACGTGAGCTTCAGCTCCGTGCTGCACGAGGACAACGCCATCCTGTTCACGTTCCGTGACGTCACCGTCGAACGCGAGACCGCCAAGGAGCTCAAACAGATCAAAGAGTTCTTGGAGAGGGTCATCGACAGCTCGGTCGACGGCATCGTGTCCGCCGACCTGCGCGGCAAAGTGGTCGTGTTCAACCGCGCCGCTTCCCGCATCTTCGGTTACCCCCCCGGAGAGGTGATCGGGAAGCTGCGCGTGGACAAACTCTACCCCGAGGGTGTGGCGCGCGAAATCATGCAGCAGATCAAGAACCCCGACGTCGGCGGCTACGGTCGACTCGAGGACTATCGCGTCGACATGCTGAGCTCGAACGGGGACAAAGTTCCGGTCACCTTGTCGGCGGCGCTGGTCGTGGACAACGGGCGGCCCATTGCCACGGTCGGCGTCTTCACCGACATTCGCGACAAACTGCAGATGGCGGCGAGGCTGGCACACGCGCAGGAAGAGCTGCGCTCGCGCGAGAAGCAGGCGCTGGTCGCCGAGCTGGCAGGCGCGGCTGCGCACGAACTCAACCAACCGCTCACGAGCGTGATCGCCTACGCCGAAATGCTCCGGCGCCAGCTGAAAGAGAACGAGACCCTGCAGCATCACGCCGAAGTCATCGTCTCCGAGGGCGAGCGCATGGCAGAGATCGTGCGCAAAGTGGGGAAGATCACCAAGTACGAGACCAAGAGCTACGTAGGGGGAGCCAAGATCCTAGACTTGGAGAAAGCGAGTGATGCCGAGGCGAGCGCCAAAAGCAGCCGACGCTAGCGCGGCCCGCAATCGTACGTCGCCCACCTCGCAACTCCACCCGACAGATGCACCTGGAAGCGCTCCTCGACCTCATCAAACATAGCCCGATCACCCATGGGATTGCGGCGGTGGTGGAGCACTTTCTGAAGGGAACCCAGGCGCTGGTGCCGCGCCTGGCGGTGGGTGCCTGCGTCGTCGAAGGCGACGGTGAAGCGCCGCGTGTCGCGATGCTGCTGCCGCCCGAGTGCATGCCCCCGGTCGGACGCGACCCGAGCCGCCTGTTTCCAGGGTTCTCCGACGAGCAGGTGTTCGAGCTGGACGACGGGCTCGCCGGATCGACCTTTCATCTGGCCATCCCCGTGGGAAGCTTGAGCGCCGAAGAACGGGAGCTTGGCGAGCATCTGCAGCAGGCGCTCGGCAGCATGATCGAGCACGCGCGCGACTACCATCAGGCGCTGCGCAAGAGCGAAGGGCTCGCCCGCACCCACGGCAAGCTGGTGCAGACGGAGAAACTCGCGTCGCTCGGTCAGATCGTAGCCGGCGTGGTGCACGAGCTGAACAACCCCCTGACCTCGATCATCGCGTATTCGGACTATCTGAAGAAGAAGACCCAGAAGCGCGGTCAGGGCGGCGAAGACGTCAGCGACGATCTCGAGCGCTTGCGGCGCATCGGCGAAGCCGCGGAGCGCATCCTGAAGTTTTCGCGAGATCTGGTCGCTTACGCGCGCCCCTCGACCGATATTCCGGGACCGGTGGTGCTGGCGTCCGTGATCGAACAAGCCATCGTGTTCTGCGAGCACGAACTCGGGAAAAATTGCATAACCCTCCACAAAAGCGTCGAGCCCAACCTCCCTCCGGTGCGAGGGATCTCCGGACAGCTGACGCAGGTATTCGTGAACCTGTTCACCAACGCCGCGCACGCCATGCACCTCACGGGGGGCGTGCTGGAGATAGACGCTCGCTTGGCCAGTGACGAGGCGGTCGTAGTCGAGGTCGCCGACAACGGTGTCGGCATCCCCGAAGACGATCTGAAGCAGATCTTCGAGCCGTTCTTCACCACCAAGGTCGACGGCGCGGGCACCGGACTCGGACTGTCGATTGTGCGCGACATCGTCACGCAGCACGGCGGCACCCTGAGCGCCGATCGCCGGCCGGAGCGCGGCACGGTTTTTCGGCTCAACCTGCCGGTGGTGGCGGTGCCGCCGAGCATGCGCCCGCCGCGCATCTGAGCGACGGCATACCGCGACCCGCTCGACGCCGGAGGCTCAGAGCCAGCCGAACATGCCGATGGCGATGCCGAAGGACTTCTCGCGCAGCTCGGTGTCGGGGTCGACCTCACCGGTGAAGCCGAGATCGATCACCGGTCCAAACAAGAACCCGAAGCCGTCGCGCGGTGCGAACGTGAAGTAGGGTTCCAGGGTCAAGAGCCCTTGCGACTGGTCCGGATCGTCCAAGTCGTAAAAGGTGAAGCCACCCCGGGGCCAGAAGCCGAAGTACTCGCCAAAGTCGATGAAATAGCCGACACGCGGCGCGAAAATGAAGCCGCCGCGACCGTCGCCATCGTCGTCGTCGCGGTCGTCGTCGTTGTCTTGCGACACGAAGCCGAGGGCGCCGCCGACGCTCAGGCTATCGATCACGAAGATGTCGAACGAAAAGCGTGCCGCCCAGTAGGGAAGCGGCTGCTGTGTGTGGGCCCAGCCCAGCGCGAACCCCTGTCGGTCCACGTCCCAATCACCGCCGGGATCGGGGTCGTAGCTCGACTCGCCCGTGTAGAAGCCGAATGCACGCTCGACGCCGAGCACCACATCCATGGGCTGCCCGAGCTTGTCCTGCGCCAGGGCGCCGCTCGAGACGAGCAGCGCCGATGCGGCCAACAATCCACTGCAGATTAGCTTCATGAGTTCCTCATTTCTGGATCTGATCCGCCCCTAGCTCACTTGGACGCGGCCGTCGCGTTCTGCTCGAGGGCGTCCTTGAGCTGCTGGAGCGCATCGGAGTACTTCTTCTTCGCATCCGTGATGCGCTGCTCCGCCGTCTCGGCCTGTTTCTTCGCAGGCTCGAGCTCTTGACTCAGAGTAGTTCGGGCCGCCTCCAGCGCCGCGATCTCGTCTTCGCGCGCCTTCTTTTCGGCCGCGGGCGCCTTCGCGTCGACCGGCATCGCCTTCAGCTCCTCGATGCGATCGTTCAGCGTGGATTCGACGCCGCTCGCATCGGCCAAGAGTTGGTCGAGCTCCTGCTTCTTCCGAACCAGCCCCACGTGAGCCACGTAGCTCGCCAGCGCGATGTGGTCGGCCTGAGTTTCGAGCGCCTCGATGTTCGCCTTGCCCAACTTGGTTTGGTTCATCTGGATGTGGGCGTGCGCCTCGCTGTGGTTGTGCGTGCGGTCCTCGATGCTCTTCTCGATACCCTTATCCATCGCGTAGTTGGCAGAACCGTACACGTCAGCGTCGCAGCCTTTCTCCTTCGCCTGGTACTGGGCCGCGCCCCCGACGCGCTTGTGCAGCTCCGGCTTCTCTTGCTCGTAGAACGACGCTACCGTGCCGTTGTCCTCGAGCTCTGCCGCGAAATGGGGGCTGCGACCTTCGACGTCGGCGCGATCGACGACGACGCTCACCTCTTTCCAGTCCGGATCCTTCAGCTGACCCGGATACTCTTTGAACTCGGCGGTCGTAGTGTCCACGAGCGTCAACTGGCCTTCGAGTTCGGTCACCGTCGACTTCAACTCATCGGGATGCGTCTTCGCGTAGCTGGGCTGCTCCGCGGACGAGGCGAACTCGGGCTCGAGCTGACCTTTCTTGCATCCGACGACTTGGGGCACGACAAGCAGTGCAAGCAGCAGGGCCGCCGCGTTCGCCTTAACCGGGTTCATGGCCCACCACTACCTAACCTGGCTGCCGCCGGGCACCCCTTTTCTCCCGCCCTTTTCCCAGGCGTTTAGAATTGTCGTACAATTTCTGACAGTTACAGACATTGAACGGCCGTACTGACGAATCGCTCACCGCGACCGATTGCCTCGCTGCGTGGCGACGCCTTGGCCGAGGCAGGCCTTACCAGCGCCATGTGCAGCGACGATTCGCACGATCCACTTTCCGCATTCACTACGGCACGCTCGTCGAGGTCGGCGGCGCGATCAGCGTCACGGCGGGCGTGCTCGGAACGTACGACGACCTCAGGTTCTTCCGGGGATCTTCGTGGGTGTCCGACTGAGCGGCACGGACGAGCGGCACGGACGAGCGGCCGCCTCAATCCGGGTCGTCACCGAAGAGCAGGCCGATGCGGAGCGCGAGCGCCTCGAACGGAGGAGCGTAGACGATTTCGCCATGCTTGGCTTGGAGCGCCACTGCGTAACCGGTGCCTTCGAGGCGATAGACCGTCAGGATCTTCCGACTGGGGTCGGCAATCCAATAGAACGGGACGCTGCTGGCCGCATACCCGCGAAACTTGTCGACTTGATCAGTCGACGCATTGCTGTCGGAGAGGATCTCACCAATGAAGTCCGGGCGGACCGCGAGCGGGCGCCCCGTCGGACGCTCGATCACTCGGTCGCGCCGCCACCCTGCAACGTCTGGCCGATAGATCTCGTGCTCTGCGAGCGCGATGTCGACTTCGGTGAGGATCCACCACCCACCAGGCCCGGCAGGGCCGCCTTTTCGATGGAAGTGTTGCCGCAGGAAAGCCCCCAGCGCCAGCTGTGCGTCGCCATGTTCCGCGGAGGGTTCAGCCTTGTATACGATGACGCCCTGAATGATCTCCGCCGATGCGTCGCCCAGGGCAGCGAGGTCGTCGAACGTCGCGAGTTTTCGAGCGGCATCGGACACGCTCGGGAGTATAGCAGCCCCCCGGCCTCCCGCTGTCAGTCTTTGACCACGCGCAGCACCAGCACCAAGATGCCAGCCTTGTAGGTTTGCCCGGCGACGAAGAACAGCTGGCCGAGGCCGGCCTTGACCTCGAGCAGCGGCAAGAACGCCTTGCCTTGCGGCTGGTTGATGCTCGCCGAGATCTTGAAGGTCTCGGCTTTGGGGTCTTCCTTCAAGTCGGTCTTGAGGATGCGATCGTTGGGCAGCTGATAGGTTTGGGGCTCACCTTTGACGAGGGGCAGACGCTTCTTCGCCAAGAGCTCGTAGCTGTCGTAGGCAGAGAACGGCGGCTTCTTCAGCTCGGGCATGTCACCCACGCGTTTGTCGATGCCGGTCCCGGAGTTCGTCGCGTGCAGCACGACCACCTCGATGCTGTATTTGAGGGGCGCAACGTCCTTCTCGAGCGGGACGCTCGGCTCGGACTCGACGCGTAGCGGCGCCGGCTCCGCCCACGCGAGCGACGCCTGCAACAACAGCCCGCCTGCCGCCGCCAACCTAAGCAGGGCGCCAGGCTTCGAAATCGTCGAAATCACAGCGGGTCACTCCCCACCTCGACTTCTGAGGGCTCCGTGAGCCATACGACAGGCGTCGGCGTTTGGCCCGCCTGCACCATGAAGATGCTGCCTCCGCCCATGCCGAAGTCGACGCTCTCGATCGCAACACCGCTAGCGTCCGAGGCGGGGGGGAGCTCGAGCTCGAGCGCGCGCGCGGTCATCGTCACTTCAGCTTCACTGTCCGACGGCATCCCGACAGATAACCAGAACAAGGCCCCGGCCGCCAGCGCCGCCGTCGAGCCCAGCCCCACCCCCAAAGCGAGCGTGATTTTTCGACGCCAGCTCGGGGAGGGTACGAGCAGCCGAGTCCGGCCCCAGCTTGGCTCCTCGGCGCTGGCCCGCTCGCTGGACACGCGAGCCATGATCTGCTCGGTGAGATCGATCGCAGGGGTGGCCTGGCGCACGGCGTCGCGCACGCCATCGCCGATGGTCTCCAGAGCAGCCAGGTAGCAGCGCTGCTCTGCGTCCCAAGCGAGCCGCCGCTCGACCTGGCGAGCTGCGAGAGGCTCGAGCTCGCCGTCGTGATAGTGCATGACGCCGCGAGCCGTCACCGGGCTCGGACGCGTCGGGTCGCCGCGACGGCTGCCCCGGCGGCGAACTTCACTCACGGTTTCCCCTTGTGGCACGGCGGCGGTCCGATGTGTTCGCCATAGCAGTCGCTGAGCGCGCGCTGCAGCTTCTGCCGCGCATGGAACAAGCGACTCATGATCGTGCCCTTGGACACGCCCATGGCCTCGGCCATTTCCTCGTACGTCATGCCGTGCACCTCCCGCATGACGATGACGCCGCGATGGTAGGGCGGCAACTCGGCCAGGCCCCGTTCGATGCGTTTTGCGATCTCTTGGCGGCGCACGGCATCGAACGGATCAGCCCCGTCAATTCGAGACAAAAACGGGATGTCCTGCTCATCGACGTGGTCGAGGTACGCTTCGACTTCGGTCTCGCGGCGCGCGGGTCGGCGCATGAGGTCGATCGAAAGGTTGGTGACGATCCGATAGAGCCAGGTGAAGAAGCTGGAGCTGCCCTGAAAGCTCTCGAGGCCACGGTGAACGCGCAGGAACGCCTCCTGGACGACTTCGCGCGCGTCTTGTTCGTCGCGGACCAATGCCAGCGCGAGCGTGAGGGCGCGGCGCTGATGCCGCTCGACCAGCTCTCGGAATGCTTGGGACTCTCCGCGTTTTGCCCGTTCGATGAGCGCATGATCGTGACGTGCCTCGGACCGCCTGGCCTCTCGGTTGGACGCCTCGGCCCTGGCGCTATTCACGCCCTCTTGGTCGAGTCCAGCCCCGTCGGCGCTGGCTGAGAGCTCCCCCGCTTCCAGCGCCTCGTCCAGAACCCCACTGAGGGGCTCCCCCGCCTCATCGACCGACGGACCGACACCCTGCAGGGGCGCGGCAGGTATCTCTGAACGAAAGCGAGCAAGGTCGAAGGCTGCCATCACTCGAAGGCATACGCTGACCGGGGCTGCCACCTCCCCGAATATTCAAAACTATCGACGCGGCACCCGACAAAGGCCGGAAACACCCAGCAGGCGAGCCGCTGGCTGTCAGGGCAGCTGGAATTGGCGGTGGGGCTCACGGTCGGGGGATTTCGGCAGTTCGCCCAGGGTGACTTTGCGAGTGAGCACTTGCCTACCCCGGCGCACCTTCAGCGTAGCTTCGACGCCGACACCTGCCAGGCTGACCAGCCAACGCAAGCGCTCGGGGGAGGGAATCGGGTGCCCCTCGAAGTTTACGACCACGTCGTCGAGCGCCACCCCCGCTTTCTCCGCCGGGCCGCCTTGCAGCACCAGACGCACCAACGCGCCGTTCTGATCGTCCAGTGCCAAACGACTGACGTCGGCGGGCAGCACCGACGCGACGTGGATCCCCATGAAACTTCGCCGCACGTAGCCATCCTTGACCAGGCGCGGCAGGAGCTCTTTGACCATGTTGATCGGAATCGCAAACCCAATCCGGTCGGCTTCGGCGCGGATCGCCGTGCTGATACCCACCACCTCTCCGGCCATGTTCAAGAGCGGCCCCCCGGAATTGCCGGGGTGTATGCTCGCATCCGTCTGGATGAAGTTGTAGTAGCCGGAATTGTCCCCGAGCTGGACGTCGTCGCCGGTGCGATCCTTGGCCGACACGATGCCGGCGGTGACCGTATGCGAGAGCCCGAACGGGTTGCCGATTGCCACCACCCAGTCGCCCACCCGTGTCGCGTCGGAGTCGCCGAGTGGTACCGCCGGCAGCTCGCCGGCCTCCACCCGCAATACGGCGATGTCGGTGGGCGCGTCGCGCCCAATGACGGCAGCGCTCATCTCGCGCGACTTGCCGAACACCACGCGGATGTCGCTCGCGCCGTCGATCACGTGGTTGTTGGTCAAGACCAGTCCCGCCTTGTCGTAGACGAACGCGCTACCGGTGCCCGATCCGATGATGGTGCGTTGACCCGAACGACCGCGCTGCACGGTCTTGACGAACACCACCGCCGGATCCGCACGCGCCGCTAGGTCGGCAAAACTCGCGGGCGCATTCGCGATGGGCACGAGCGGCCCGCGCGGGCCGCTCGGAGTCGCCGTAGCTGCCGAGGCGACCGCAGACTCACGTTCGGCAGGCGCACGCTTACGGGCCCCCTGCGTCGAGGCAGCGTCGCAGCCAGCGAACGACAGCGACAGGAGCCCCATCGCACAGCTGATGCAGGCGCTGCGCTTGCGGGCGCTGCGGCTGCTGGGCCTCGCCGCTGCGCGAGCGCGCTTCACCGCCCCTTCGAGACCTCGACGAACCGCATTCTGAGCTCGTAGACCACCTGATCCATCATGTGCTCCTCGGCCCCGGTCAGGTTGCCCTTGGTCTTCTCTTGCAGGAGCCCGAGCAGGTCGATGGTTTGGCGCGCCAGCGGGAGACTCACCGCCGCGGAAGCACCCGTGGGATCGGGCGCGTCGCCCAGGTGCACCAGTGCCGAGTGGCTGAGCGACAGCACGAACGTGGAAAAATCGATCGCCGGCATCTCGTCCCCACTCTTCGCGTCGTTGCGCGCGCGCTCGAAGGCCTCGGCCCCCTGCGCGCGTCGCTTCGAGTCGGGTCCGCTGCCGGAGTCGCTCACGAATCGCCCCAATCAGCGTCCACGGAAGCGGTGGGGGGCGGCACCGAGGCGGGCTGTCCCGCGGGATCTTGCGGCGGCGCTTCCTGCACGGCGGAAACCAGCGTCTTCATCGATTCGTGCGCGGGCGCCGCGGGGGACTCCGCGATCGCAGGCGTCGCCTCGCGCGCCGGCGACTCGACCCCGAACGAAGGCTGCAGCCGTTCCATGCTCGGGCGCAGATCGACGGGAGCCGCTACCACGGTCTCGTCGGGCTCCGTCGACAACGCCGGCTGCTCCAAGTCGACCTCTTCACAGTGATCGGCGAGATCGGGCAGGGCCGCGAGTCGGCGGTCAACGTCTGCTTTCGTGATGGCGCCTTCGGAAAGGAATCGGTCTCTGACCCGAACGTCGTACATAAACAGCTCGCGATCACTCATGCTTTTTCTCCTCAATCACTGAGCCAACCCGTGGCTCTGTCGTCGTTGACTCGCCGGCGGGGCGGCCCGCGAGGGCGTTCTCGTAGCTCCGACCGGCGCCGCGAAGCAAGCGCTCCGGTGGCAGCAGCTCCGAAGTTTGGGCCTCGTTTTCCTCGAGTGCACGTTCGGCGGCGAGGATCTCGTCCTCCGTGGCCGGCCGCACCCGTAAAATCCGGGTTTCGTACCTGACTTTTTGGCCGGCTAAGGGATGGTTGAAGTCCACCCGCACTTCCTCCTCGTCGAGCTCGAGCACGCGCAGGACGAGGATGGCGCCATGAGCGTCCTCGACCTCGATTCGGTCACCTGGCCTAATATCGTCGGCCAGCTCTTCGCGCGCGACCGCAACCACGAGTGATTCGTCCCGTGCTCCGTAGGCTTCGTGGGGAGCGAGCACGACGGAGACCTCATCCCCAGCGACGCGTCCCGCGAGCGCTCGCTCGATGCCTGGCAGCGCCTGACCGAACCCGAAGACGAAACCGAACGCTTCGTCCGCTCCGTCGACGGGTTCATCGTCGGCGTCGTACACGGCTGCCGCGATCTCCACCCACAGCCCGGGACCGGCCTGGTAGGCGCAGGCTTGGTCAGCGTCGGCTTGCTCAGTGATCGCTGAAGCCTTCGAGGACAGCCGATCGCCGGAACTCATCGCCGCACTCTCGCAAACGGGCACGGGGGGCAGATAGGAGTCGGAGGCATGATAGGGTCGCCGAGCGTAGCATCGGTCGTGTTGCAGGTCGCGCAACGGTAACAGCACCCGCGACGGGCGCCAGCGCTTTCCCCCAGGAAAGTGCGTCCTCGAGACTTTCCGGGCGGAGCCGGCTAGCTTCCGAGTCCGCGCCGGCGCGCTTCGTCGCGCGATGCGCGCCCCGCGAGCGCCAGCAGAGCCGTCAGCGCAATCTCCACCTCTTCTTCGGAGGGAGGCTCGCTGCGGGCGGCGATGCGACGCTTCAGCGCGCTGAGCTCGACGCCGAAACGGCGGTAGCAGGCGCGTTCTTCGAGCGTCGAGGCATTGACCACCCACTCTGCAACGATGGTCCTCAATCGGTCCAAGTCCTCATCGATCAGGGGCGCGAGGTGGGACGCCAACGGATGCATAGGAAGCCAGCGTAGCAGCACACCAGCGGACGCGCATGTCCGTCGGCGCGCGAGACAGGTGGAGAAATGGCTCGGGACTTGCTTACGACGTGGCGCAGCGTGGCGCAGCGTGGAGTGGGGTTCAGCGTTCGGTGCAGCCGCGCTGCAGTGCTGGCCCGCGATGCTGAACCACCCGCTTTGACGGCACCCCCAGTGCGAAGCCCGCGCGCATTTCGCTGCCGTAGAGCGCACGGGCCGGCACTTGCCTACAACGTGCCCAACGAGCCTCGCGCCGCGCCGCCAGTCGTCTCGCTCGATGTGACTCGGGGAGGTGGACGTCGGCCTTGCGTGCTCGCTGTTTCGAGGCCAAGGTCCGGCGCGTGTGTCGAGACGGCCAGCGCCGACTTCCCTGCGTTTTGATGTTGACTTTCGTCGCCTGCCAGGGCCGTTCCGCGCCCGCGCCCGCAGCGAGTGACACCCCGAGCGCTGGTCTCGGGTCGGCGCCCATTACGTCTGCAGCCCGACCACCAATCAACGCGCCCATCGCCGGCGAACTCGTCGACGTCCCGGGCGGCTCGTTTCATGCGGGCAGCGTTCCAGCGGAACCCGGCAGACTGCCGGAGCTCGAACCGCGCACCCACGCCGTCGAACTCGGCCCGTTCCGCATCGATAGGCTCCCCTACCCGAACGACCCCGGAAAAGCGTTCGTGACCGGAGTGAGCCGCGAAGAAGCGAAGCGACTGTGCGCAGCGCGGCAGGCGCGGCTCTGCACCGAGCTCGAGTGGGAACGCGCATGCAAGGGACCGAACAGCGATCGCTTCGCCTCCGGACCCGACTGGGATCCGAGCTGTGCGTCGTCGGCGAGCGCGTGCGCTTCCGGCTTCGACGTACTCGGAATGGGCACGACCATGCGCGAGTGGGTGCAGAGCGACGTGATCCCCCCCGACGCGAAGACGCCGCGCCGCGCCGTGGTGCGAGGCGCTCCGGGTAGTGATCCTCCGAGCGCTCATCGCTGCGCGCGCAGGGCCGGCGTCGATGCCGGATTGATGGCGCCCGATCTCGGTTTTCGATGTTGTCAGGGGGCGCCGAACGCCGCGATCGTCCAGGAGCCGAAACTCGAAACCACGTTCGAAAAGACGCGCTTGAGCGCCGAGCGGCTCGAACGCCTGCTGGCAGAGGACCCGGCCACCCGGCGTCTGGCGAAGGGCGTCGTGTTCTTCAGAGAGCCGGACGCCGCGAACACGGTCATCGCGCGAGGCCCTGGCGACACCAAGGGGTTTTCGTTCACCGTCGCACCGCTTCTGTATCGCCCGATCGCGGGCACCGAGTACCTCGTGCTCGCGGCGCGCTCCGGTGAAAAGACCTCGTTCGTGGTCGCCTACTACGTCTTGGGTGGCGACGCTTACAAGCTGGCAGCAAGCTTCATCCTCGAGGACGAGCCAGGCCCCGTCGCGTTCGCCTACGACAACTACATTCGGCCGCGTTTCCACTTCAGCACCTGCTGGGGTTGCCCCGAGAGCGCCGGGACCTCGAGCGAGACGGGCAAGATTCTGTTCCGGGAACCCGACGAAGTCGTCATCGTGCAACCCTGAGCGCGCCGCCGCGCAGCTGCGCGTGCTCAGCGGCGGCGGCTGAGCACGCCGGTCACGATCTGGTAGCCTATGCTCAGAGCGAAGTCTGCGCCTCCGGTGGGGTCGTCGGGGATCACGCGCGCCACGCCGAGATGCGTTTCGTCGCTCTCACCTTCGCCGCCGCCGGCTTCCACCGGCGTGCCCCCGGCAGGCGTCGCGGGTTCGGTCGGCGCGATGAGCGGAGCGCGCGGCGGCTCCCCCGAATCGACCCCCGGAATGTGACCGTCGAGGTCGCTCTCGCGGACCACTTCGTAGTCGGGCTTCACGGCGTACGCCGCCTCGACGAGCACGTCCGGCGTGACGCCGTGCGCCTGAATCGCCTGTCCGCTCGGCGTGTAGTACAGCGCCGTCGTGAGCTTGAGGCCCGAGCCGTCGGGCAAATCGACGATGGTTTGCACGGACCCCTTGCCGAAGGTTCGCGCCCCTACCAGCGCAGCGCGATGATTGTCTTGGAGCGCACCCGCGAGCAGCTCGGCCGCGCTGGCGCTGAACTCGTTGACCAGCACGACCATCGGACCGCGCTGCAGCGCCCCGGAGCGGCGAGCTCGCGCCTCGCGGACGACGCTTTGCCGGTGACGCGTCGTATAGATGACGCCCCCCGTGAGGAACTCGTCCGCCACAGCGCTGGCCTCGTTGACCAGACCGCCGGGGTTGTTTCTGAGATCGAGGATGATGCCGGCGAAGCCTGGCTTCACCTGCTTCCTCAAGGCCCCGATGTTCGTGAGCAACTCATGGTGGGTGCCGTTCTGGAAGCTCTTCACTCGCACGTAGAGCACGCCGCCGCTGAGTAGCTTGGCCGCGATGCTGGACACGCGAATGATCTCCCGCGTGAGCTGGAGGTGGAGCAGCTTGTCGACGCCCTTGCGCTTGACGCTGATGCTCACCTTGCTTCCGGGAGCGCCGCGCATTTCGCGCACGAGCGCTTCCGGGGCCTTGTTTTGAATCGGTAGATTGTCGATGGCGACGATGCGATCGCCCGGCTGTACGCCCGCGCGTTCTGCCGGAGAATTCTCGATCGGGGCGATCACGACCACGTCGTCGCCGGAAAAATCGACCTCGACACCGATGCCGCCGAAGCGGCCTTCCGTGTCGCCTCGAAATACCGAGTAGTCTCGTGCAGGCAAGTACGCGGAATGCGGATCGAGCTCGGCGACCATGCCCTTGATCGAACCTTCGATGAGCCGCGCACGATCGACCGGTTCGACGTATTCGTTCTCGATCAGAACCAGCACGCGGCTCAACTGATCGAGGAGATGATACGGGCTGTCACGCTCCGACGCGGCGCGAGCGCTCGACGGAGAGCACATCGTCGCGGCCCACGGCGTTACGGCGCACAGCGCTCCCAAGAGCGTGAGTCTCCTCACGAAAGAAGTGGGCATGAAGCTCGCTGTTCGTCGCGTTCGCACCCGCTGAAGATAATCGAGAACCCATCGAGCGCACCTGCACGTCCGTCGCAGCCGCGCCCCGACGCTGCTCGATGCGCTTCTGAGGGCCGCGCCGTGGCTGCGCACACGACGCGAAGCGTCTTCGCGCCCACCGTTTGAACGGCCGAACGGCGGCCATGTTTCGCGGATCCGCCTACCGTAAGACACAAGGTAAGATGCGCTCGCGACGCGAGCTGCCGAGGCCGCCCTCCAACGTGGCGAACTTGCGGCAACCTGCGGATTTCGGCGCTGATCCGGGGCTGGCGAGGACCTTGCCGGGCAGCTTCAGGGGCGCCGGCGCAGAGCCGCTTCCCCGCTCGCTCGAGGTGGGAATATGAGAAACCCCTGAACTATCACGCTTCGTTAAGCCCACATGTGACTACCCGATGAATCCGTAATGAGCAAGTTGGTGATGAGCGCCATTGATATCGCGCACTTCTTCCGTTACGCTTTGTGCTCCTGTGAAGAAACGCGCGGCGTCCCCGGACACCGCCCCACACTAATGAGGTCTTTGAGTGGCCGACGACACACCCACCAGAAGCAGCGGCAGCGACAAGCGAAAGCAGTCCCTATATTTTCCGGAGACGATGCTTCAGGAAATCAAAGATGAAGCAGCACGCCTGGATCGATCGTTGTCGTGGGTAGTGCAACGCGCCTGGAAGCTGGCTCGCGCCGAGATTCGGAAGATTCCAAGCGTTAACGACATCGATACAGACGACGAGAACGGCGGTTGAACCCGGGTGAGCGCGAGTTCTTCGTCGAAGCTGTCGACGGAACTCGACTCTACACTCACATCAGGGTTCCTACTTCCGATCTAATCCCACCAGCGCTGGAGTCCTCCACGGACCCAGCACCGAGCCAGACGACCCACGCCAAGCGCCCCACACTGGTGCTGTGCGATGGGCTATGCTGTGACGGTTTTATCTACAAGTACCTGTGGGATGATCTAGCCCCGTTGGGGCCTGTCGCGCACTTTCACTACCGAGGGCACGGGCGCAGCGAGCTGCCGCAAGATCCAGCGCGCATAGATGTTTCTGCGCTCGCGCTGGATCTGTTGACGGTGATCGATCACCTAGAAACCGATCAAGTGGTGCTCTTCGGGCATTCGTTGGGCACACAGGTCGTGCTCGAGGCTTATCGGCGGCGACCGGAGCTGGTCCGGGCGCTGGTACTCATGTGCGGCAGCTTCGGGCGCGTCACCCATACGTTCAAAGGTTCGAATCTGCTGGCGACCGTGCTGCCGGACCTGATCGAATGGGTCACACGACACCCCAAGTTCGCGCGAGCGCTGTGGGCCCGAGTCCCGGTCAACGTCGCGCTGCGGGTGGCCGGACTGATCGGAGACATCAACATCCGCGCAGTGCGCGTTGAAGACGTCGCACCTTACTTTCAGCACGTGATCCACGTGGACTTCGAGATGTTCCTGCGCATGTTGAAGTGCGCGGGCGAGCACTCGGCAGAAGATCTGCTGCCACACGTCAACGTTCCCACGCTGGTGATTGCTGGCGCCCGCGACACGATCACGCCTGCCGATCTTTCCAAGGCGATGTGCGACGCGATACCGAACGCCAAGCTGTGCGTGCTCGCGGAGGGTACCCACGTCGCGCCCCTCGAACAGCGCCGGGCCACCGCCGACTCCATTCAAAGCTTCCTAAACGAATCCGCAGTATTGCGCCCGAGCAGCGCTCCTTTGCAAGATCGAGGGCTGGAGCGCTAGGTTTGGCTGAACCACTGACCTCCGATGTGCTGGGCGAGCTCTTGGGCCTGTTGGCCCACGACCTGCGCAACCCGCTGTCGGCGCTGCACAGCAACGTCGGATATCTGGGCTCGCTATCCGATCGCTACGACGAAGACGCTAAGGAAGCGATCGCCGACGCGTTGTTGTCGTGTGACGGCTTGCGCACTGTCATCGACAGCGTCGAGATCTTATCGCACGTGCTCACGGGTACCACGGGCTTCGACCGTGCCGGTTTCGGGCTGGCGGCGCTGATTCAAGAGGCCGCGAGCGGTACCCACCCGCTCGCCAAGAGCCACGAGGTCGATCTCGAAACCAGCGAGTCGTGCAGCAAGACCAGCGCGCGTGTGCTGGCCAATCGCGACATGGCGTACCGCGCATTGACGGGGCTCATCCGCAATTCGATTCAGCACGCGCCACCGGGCAGCATCGTCCGAGTCTCACTCGAAGAAGACCCACGTTCGTGTACGGTTCTCGTCAGCGACGACGGCACCCCCCTGAACGATCAAATCATCGAGACCGCGTTCACCGCGGTCGGACAGATCACCAGCAAGTCACTCAGAGGCGGGCGCTATAGCCGAGGCCTCGGGCTCTACTGCGCGAAAGTGTGCGCGGACCTCGCGGGTACCGACGCCGCTTTCCGTCCCGACCGAGCCGGCGTGAACACCTTCGTCTTCACCCTCCCCCGCGACCTCTAAACCCAAACTCCCCTCGCGGCCCCCGACCACCGGGCGCGTGCTCCGATCACGGAGAGCAGCTTCCTACCGGAAGCGCCTAAACAACCGCCAAGCGCGCCAAGGTTCGCCAACAGAATCTCAATGCGCGCTTCGCGCGACCCGGGCTCAGAATAGCCCCGTCGCCTGCTTGAAACGACTTTGAAAATTTCTGCAGAAAGTCGGAAAGCACGCGAAGTAGTTCCTGCGAGGGGGTTTCAGGGCGAAGTTCACAGACCGCACACGGGCAGAGTGATTGACATGCTAGGTCGCGTCCGCGCGGACTGGTGTTGGCGATGCAAGCACCGGCAGGAAAAAAATCTTGGCGTACTTGGCGCTCTTGGCCGCCTTGGCGGTTAGTAGAGACGCTGTCGGTCGCGCCGCGCACCCTGGTCGGATTCAGTCGAGGAGTTGGCGGAGGACGTATTGCAGGATGCCGCCGTGGCGGTAGTAGTCGAGCTCGACGACGGTATCGATACGCGCGACAACCTCGAATCGCTTCTGACCGGTTTTGCTATGAGCGATGACCGTGAGACGTACGCCCGGCGCCAAGCCCGAGGCGATGCCGGCAATGTCGTAAGTTTCTTCCCCGCTGAGGCCGAGCGTTTGACGGGTGTCGCCTGGAGCGAACTCGAGCGGCAGCACTCCCATCCCGATCAGATTCGAACGGTGGATGCGTTCGAAGGATTCGGCGATGACCGCTCGAACGCCGAGCATGTACGTGCCCTTCGCCGCCCAATCGCGCGACGATCCGGAACCATACTCTTTGCCAGCGATCACCACTAGTGGCACTCCGTCACGCTGGTAGCGGACGGACGCATCGTAGATCGACATCTGCTGCCCGTCGGGCAAGTGGCGCGTGACGCCGCCCTCGGTACCCGGCGCCAGCTGGTTCTGCAACCTGACGTTCGCGAAGGTACCGCGCATCATGACCTCGTGATTGCCGCGGCGCGCCCCATAAGAGTTGAAGTCTCGAAGGGCGACGCCGTGTGCTTCGAGGTATTTGGCTGCAGGCGAGTCCTTGGCAATGGACCCCGCCGGAGAGATGTGATCGGTGGTGATCATGTCTCCGAGCACGGCGAGCGCTCGAGCGTTCGCGATGTCGACCAGGGGCGCTGGCTGCCGAGAGATACCGTCGAAGAACGACGGCCGGCGCACGTAGGTGCTCTTCGGGTCCCACACGTAGCGACTACCTTCGGGGATCGGTAACGCGCGCCAGTGCTCGTCCCCTTGGAACACTGCGGCGTACTCTTGTGTGAACAGCTCGGCGTGGACGTGCTTCGCTACCAGCGCGGAGATCTCCTGCGTCGTGGGCCACAGATCTCTCAAGTACACGTCCTTGCCGTCGCTACCCTGACCCAGGGGTTCGCTGGTGAGGTCGATATCCATGCGTCCGGCCAGCGCGTACGCCACGACCAGAGGCGGGCTCGCGAGATAGTTGGCGCGCACGTCGGGGCTGATGCGCCCTTCGAAGTTGCGGTTGCCGCTGAGCACACTGACGGCCACGAGACCGTTGTCGTTGATGGCTTTCGAGATCGACTCGGGCAGCGGGCCACTGTTGCCGATGCAG